>JAZNCY010000024.1:0-10536 GCA_045587825.1 Acutalibacteraceae bacterium | reverse complement strand
GATTATTGATACTTACGGCGCAGACGCTTTAAGATTTGCACTTGCAACAGGTAACAGCCCTGGTAACGATATGCGCTTCTCAGATGAAAAGATTGAAGCAAGCCGTAACTTTGCTAATAAACTCTGGAATGCTAACCGCTTCATTCTTATGAATCTTAATGAAGATGAACCAGCACCATATATTCCAGAAAATCTTGCAATAGAAGATAAATGGATTTTAAGCACATTCAATAACTTAGTTAAAACAGTTACAAACTCACTCAATAACTTTGAGTTAGGTATCGCAGTACAGAATCTCTATGACTTCATTTGGGACGTATTCTGTGACTGGTATATTGAAATTGCAAAAATTCGTCTTAATGGTGAAGATGTTGAGGCTAAAAAGACTGTAAAAGCAGTTCTTGTTTACGTAATGTCTAATACACTTAAATTACTTCACCCATTTATGCCATTCATTACAGAAGAAATCTGGCAGGCACTTCCACACGAAGGCGAAACAATAATGCTTTCAAGTTGGTGCAAATATGATGAAGCACTCAATTTTACAGTAGAAGTTGAAGCTATGGAAAGAATTATGACTGCTATTAAGGCTATTCGTAATCGCCGTGCAGAAATGAACGTTCCACCATCAAAGAAAGCAAAACTTTATATTGAGACTAAATATTCTGAAGATTTCAAAAATGGTTCTGCATTCTTCACAAGACTTGCTTCTGCTTCAGAAGTTGAAGTAGAAGAAAAATATGAGAGCGAAATTGAAGGCGCAGTTTCAGTTATTACAGAAGCAGCAAGAATTTATATTCCTCTTAATGAGCTTGTTGACTTTGAGGCTGAAAAGGCAAGACTTAACAAAGAATTAGAAGCAGTTAAAAAGGATTTAGAGTTTGTTGAAAATAAACTCAATAACCCTGGCTTTATGGCAAAAGCTCCTGAAAAAGTTGTTGCAGCACAACGTGAATCTCAGGAAAAATATAAAGCAAAAATCGCTATGCTTCAAGAAAGTCTCGCAAAGCTTCAATGACGTTTTGTGAAGCGTTAGATTATATTCATTCTTTACTAAAATTTGGTATCCATCCAGGGCTTTCCAGGATGGATACCTTGTTGCAAATTTTAGGTAATCCACACAAAAATTTAAAATGTGTGCACGTGGCGGGTACAAATGGCAAAGGTTCAACATCTACTGCGATTTCAAATATTTTGATTGAAGCGGGGTATAACGTTGGACTTTACACTTCACCATACGTTACCGATTTCCTTGAAAGAGTGCAATATAACGGCAAACCGATTGATAAAGAATTATTCTCACAGTGTGTGGAAATTATAAAGCCTGAAATAGAAAAGATGTCAGCGGAAGGTGCACAAATTACAGAATTTGAAGCACTTACCGCTACAGCATTTTTATGCTTTTCTAAGCTTCAGGTAGATGTGCTTGTTTTAGAAGTAGGTTTAGGTGGCAGACTTGATGCTACCAATGTAATTGAAACACCGCTTGTAAACGTAATAACATCACTTTCTTTAGACCATACTGGTGTTTTAGGCGACACAATAGAACAAATTGCATTTGAAAAGTGTGGTACAATTAAACCGAATGGTACTCTTGTTTGTTCTTATGGTCAATCAGAAAATGCTTTACAAGTCATTAAAGATGTTTGTAAAGAGAAAAATAATATTCTTATAATTCCTGAACAAAGTGAAATCGAAGTAACTGAGCAAAGCATTTTCGGAATGCACTTCAAATATAGAAAACAAGCGTACGAAACAAGTATGTCAGGTGCACATCAGGTGCAGAATATGACTACTGTAATTGAAGCAGTAAATGTTTTAAAAGATAAGGGTTATAATATTACAGAGCAAAGCATAAAAGATGGCATAAAGAAAACTGTTTTACCAGCAAGGGTAGAGGTTATTTCAAAGAAGCCTTTGGTTATTCTCGATGGTGGTCATAATGAAGATGGTGCAAAAGCGTTTTATGAAGCTGTAAAAGAATGTTTTGACAGTAATAAAAAGCTCGTTGTTATTGCTGGTATGATGAATGATAAGGCTGTAGAGGAGTCTTTAAAACCACTTATCAGTAAAGCAGACACTTTCGTTGCAGTAACACCTGAAAATCCAAGAGCTATGAAAGCTGAAGCTTTGGGTGAAATAGCAAAAAAATATTGCAACAATGTGATTATTTGTGACAATGCAAATACTTCTCTTGATTTAATAAAAAGCGAGATTACAGAGAATGATATGTTGTTTGTAGTCGGCTCACTTTATTTAGCAGGGGAAGTAAGAAATAAGCTTATAAAAATATTTGACTGAAAAGTTTAATTGTGTTAAAATAACTATCAGTATTTTAAACGAAAGGAGCGTATTTTATGGTTGAATTTGATGCATTTGCAGGGGATATTGCCCTCGGCGGTCTTCGTAATATGTTAGAGATTAAAATTCTCGTTTGTTATATGCTCTCACGTGTGAAAGAACCAATGACGAGAAAACAACTTTGCGACTGCCTTCAGGAAGAAGGGCTTGTTAATTTCTTCGATTTGAACGAAGCTATTGACGATTTGCTAAAGCAAAAAATGTTACAGGAAGAAGAATATCTTAATGAATCTTGCATAACTGTAACAGAAGCAGGCAGAAGCAATGCAGAAACGCTTGAAACCACTCTTACAAATACATTGAGAGAACGCTCCGTAAAATCTGCTTTAAAAATGCTCGCAAGAGCAAAGGCAGAGAGAGAAACAAAGGTAGAAATTGAAAAAACTGAAACAGGCTATAATGTAACGTTTAAAATTGACGGTTTAGGCGAAAATCTTTTAACACTCTCTCTTTATGTTGCCGATATTTTACAGGCAGAGCAACTCCGTGAAAACTTCCTTAATAATCCAGCAGGAGTTTATTCGCAGATTATAGATGTTTTAACAGCAGAGTAGTGGCGAGTAAACTTATACTATCAAAATGAAAACAACCTATCATTTAAAGGTATCGGACCTTAAATGATAGGTTGTAAATTTTTATGGGATTATACTCGAACTAAATAATTAAGCGAGTCCAGCCATACCAAGAAAAACACCAAGTAAAAAGCAAAAGGCTAAAGCAATAATAGGTGCGAAGGCTAATTTTTTTCCTAAGCTGAGGTCTTTCTTAGCTTTTCTAAGAACTTCCATATCTGCAGGATTTTCAGGGTTAACAAAAGGTTCGTTCAAACCGCTTGACATAATCCAGATTACGACAGATAAAATAAAACCAATACCAAACATCAAAACAGTAGCTACAATACCAAGAGTTTTAATATTTTTAGCTTTATCTGCATATTGGATAAGTTGAAGATTGTTATTTTGAAAGTTTGGTTGCGGAGCATATGGTGCATTGTATTGCGGGTTGTACTGATTGTTTACAGGTTGTGTATATTGAGGGTTTGGTGCATAATAATTCTGCTGGTTAATAGTAGCTTGCGGTTGTTGGACAGCGTTGTTTATTGAATTGCCGCAATTAGAGCAAAATGCTTGGTTTGGTTGAATTTCTTTACCACAGTTTGTACAGAACATAATTAAATCTCCTTATAAATAAAATATAAGTAACTTTTTGTCGAAGTTACTTATATAATCATAACAAATTGTTGCTATAAAATCAAGTGTTTTCAGAGTTGATTGATTTTTTGTGAGTTTAAATAATCAATTCTGTTTTCTCACAATCTGATACTCATCCCCATTTTTAAAATATGGGCACTTTGTTTCTGTTACTGTACTTAAAAATCTTAAATATTCATCTTCATCAAGATTTATATCACAATAATATTCATCGAACTCTTCGTCATAACAATAGTTCTGACACATATCACAAATCATATTTTACAATCCCTTTACTAATAACTAACACCTAACAACTACTTATGATACTTCCCATTATTATTAATCTGAAATGCTCTGTAAATCTGTTCTAAAAGCATAACTCTCATAAGCTGGTGGGGGAAGGTCATTTTAGAAAAAGAAAGTCTTAAATGAGCCTGTTCTTTAATAATATCTGCAAGTCCATAAGAACTGCCAATTACAAAAACAATGTTGCTTTTACCTGAAAGTGAAATTTTGTTGAATTTATTTGCAAGACCTTCACTTGAAAGCGATTCACCCTCAACACATAAAGGTATAATAAACGCATTCTGTGGAGTCTTTTTAATAATTTCAAGCGCTTCTTTTTCAAGAGCCGTTTTAATTTCGCTGTCAGAAGGATTTTCAGAAAGCTTAACCGGTGTTAATTCAATAATATCTAATTTGCCGTATGCAGAAATTCTTTTTGAATATTCTGTTACTGCATCACTTAAATATTTTTCTTTTAATTTTCCTAAACAAATTACTGTAATATTCATATTACTCCAATCCTATATACCACGCTGGGTTAACTCTTGTACCATTTATTCTTACTTCAAAGTGAAGGTGAGCACCGAATGAATAACCAGTGTTACCAACTCTACCTATTGCGTAACCTTTTGTTACGTGGTCGCCAGCACTTACCATAAGTGAATTGTCAAGCATATGAGCGTAAAGTGTTTCAACGCCGTTGCCGTGGTCAATCATTACGTAGTTACCATAACCACCAGTGCTCCAACCAGCTTCTGTAACAACGCCTGAAGCACCTGCAACAACAAGTGAGCCCGAAGCATTTGCACCAGAAATATCAATACCTTTGTGGTTACCAAGACTACGCCAACCGAAAGGTGAAGTAACTACGTGAAGACCAACAACAGGCCAGCAGAAATAGCCACTTGTCTGAGTAACTGTGTAGCCACCCATTGAAATACTCTCAGCTCTCATACCTTTTTCAACAACCTGAGAAACAGGGGCTTTTATCTGAAGACTTGTAAGGTTTTGCGAAAGAACCTTTTTCTTATCAATATAAGTAACAAGGTCTATAACGTATTCAGAGCCTTTTTTGCCTTTTCTTCTTATTCTTGAGTCACCAATAAAAAGGGTGTTTGTTTCAATATCTACAGTATCAAATGGAACAGAAGCAATCTTTGTTTCACATTCAACGTGCTGAGGAGTTAAAAGTTCAAAGGTTTTTAAAGCAAGACTTAAGCGTTCTTTGTTCCAGATGTTTTCGTCACTGCTTTTATAATAAGCATATTTGTAAGAAATTGTTTCAGCAAAGGAAACAGAAGCCTTTTTATTTTTCTTCTTTTCTGCTTCCAATAATTCGTTTATAACGCTGTGTGCAGTTAATTGCTCTTCAACTGCACAAATCAATCTGTCATCAATGTAAACCTCGCAAACCTTTATGTAATCCGGTGCGATTTTCTGAACGAGCAAATCACTGAGTGCTTCATCAGATAAAATGTTGTATGGCTCAGTTTTTGCTGTTTTAAATTCTATTTCATAATCTTTCTTTGTGTTGAGTTTTTTGAGTGTTGATTTTTCTATTTTTTCGGCGCTTTCTTCAGTTTTTATGTAACCGACAGTGTCGCCATTTAAAATAACCTTGGTAGCCTCTACCTTTGTGCTTCTTGTGTTTATAATTATCGCTGTACCAGAAATTACAGAAGCAATAAGAATAAAAACAACAGCTCTTATTAAAAAAGTCTTAACAGAAGAAAAAGATTTTTTGTTGTAGTTTATAAAGTAAATCGAAAGATTTTTAAGAGTGAATAAAATATATCTTTTATAAAAACGAATAGCACCTGTTACAAGACCTGTAACAAATGTACCTAAAGCACATATTAAATTGTAAATAGGATTATTCATTTAATCACCACATTTACAAAACATATCACAGTAAATTATAACACAAACTTTTTCTATAAACAAGATTAAAAGAGGCAAGTTTTATTAAATTTGTGTAAACTATTGTTTATTTAGGTAAAATATGTTAAAATAAACTAATAAAATTTAAACTGAAAAAATTTTGTTTGTGAGATGTTAAATAGTTGGAAAATCAAAAATATTACAGAACTTATGCTTCCATAGATTTATCTGCAATTGAAAATAATATAGCAGAGCTTAAGAAAAAACTTAATAGTGGTGTCCTGACTCTTGCAACTGTAAAAGCAGATGCTTATGGTCACGGTGCTAAAGGCGTGGCTCTTCATATTCAGAATATGGTTGATTATTTCGGTATTGCAGAACTCGGTGAAGCAGTTGAACTTCGTGAAGCAGGGGTTACTAAACCTATTTTAGTGCTCTCATATACTTCACCTTATCAATACGAAACACTTATTGAGAATGAGCTTACTCAGACTATTTTTAATTATGATGATGCTGTAGCGCTTTCTTCTGCTGCCGTAAAGCTTAAAAAAATAGCAAGAGTTCACATCGCAATAGATACCGGTATGTCAAGAATAGGCTTTTTCTGTAATGACGAAAGTATTGAAGTTGTTAAAAGAATAAACGATTTACCAAATATTTACATCGAGGGTATTTTCAGCCACTATGCTTGTGCAGATTGTGAAGATAAAAGTGTTACCCAGAAACAAACTAAACTCTTCAAAGAATTTAACGAAAAATTATTGAATCGCGGAATAAAAATTCCTATTAAGCATATCTGTAACAGTGCTGGTTCACTTAGTTTAGATGAGCAGTTTGATATGGTTCGTTTAGGACTTGTTATGTATGGTCTTTATCCAGACCCTTGTGTTAATGATGGTACAGTGAACTTGAAACCGGCAATGAAAATTATAAGTCACGTAATTCACGTGAAAGAAGTACCAGCAGGTAGTGGTGTAAGCTATGGTCACACTTATCATTCAGAAAGACCAACTAAAATTGCTACAATTTGCATAGGCTATGCCGATGGTTATTCAAGGCAGTTTTCAAACAAAGGCAAAGTTCTTATAAATGGCGAGTTTGCAAATGTAATCGGAAGAGTTTGTATGGACCAGCTTATGGTTGACGTAACAGATTTAGAAAATGTTAATGTTGGTGATGAAGTTGTAATTTTGGGCAGAGATAAAGAAAATGAAATTACAGCAGAAGAATTAGCAGAAATGACAGGCACAATAAATTATGAAATTATTTGTCAGTTCCAGAAAAGAGTGACAATAGTACAACATAAATAATTTTATAAAGGAAAATTTTATGAGTTATATTAATCTTTTGAAGGAAAATTTAAAAGAGCATAAAGATAATTATGTTCAGATTTTGAGACTTTCTATTGCAGATTTAAAAAAGACCTACCACGGCGCAGCACTTGGCTGGTTCTGGGCAATAGTAAAGCCAGTAGTTTCAATATTTGTTTATTGGTTTGCAATTGAAATAGGTCTTCGTAAAGGCGGCGACATTAATGGTTTCCCATTTATTCTCTGGCTTATTGCGGGTATGGTTCCGTGGTTCTATATGAATGAACTTATAACTGGTGGTACTGAATGTATAAGAAAATACAGCTACCTCGTTACAAAAATGAAGTATCCTATAATGACAATTCCTACATTTACCAATATTTCAAAATTCTTAGTAAATGCAATTTTAGTAGCTGTAGTGGTGGCAATATTCTGGGTTTGTGGTTACCCACCATCAGTTTATCTTTTACAGCTTCCAGTTTATATGATTTTAATGTTCCTGTTTTTTAACGCATGGAGCCTTTTTGCAGGGTTGGTTTCTGCAATAGGTAAAGACTTTTCAAATCTTGTAAAATCATTTGTTACAGCAGTTTTCTGGCTTTCAGGTGTGTTGTGGGATGTTGAAAAATTAGCACACTCAAATTTGTTTTTTAAAATTTTCTTTATGATTAATCCTGTTACATATTTCAGTTATGGCTTCAGAAATTGCTTTGTTTATAAAAAATGGTTCTTTGAAGATATTGAAAGTTTGTGCTGTATCTTAGTTCTTTACTTAATTTTAGGTTTCCTATCACTTTGGGCTTACAAAAAATTAAGAAAAGAAATTCCTGATGTGTTATAAGAAAGGCTTTATATATGAATAACGACGTAGTAATCAGTTTTCAGAATGTTTCAAAAGAATATAAGCTTTATTCAAGTAATCGTGCAAGGCTTCTTGGAATCTTTTTCAAAAGAGTACCATATAAAAAGAAACTTGCAGTTAATGATGTAAGCTTTACTGTAAAACGTGGCGAATCTGTTGCACTTTTCGGTAAGAATGGTGCAGGTAAATCTACAATTTTAAAGATGATTACAGGTGTTACTTTTCCTACAACTGGTGAAATCAAAGTTAATGGTAGAGTAAGCGCACTTTTAGAGCTCACAAGTGGCTTCGATCAGGAGTTTTCAGGTAGGGAAAATATTTATCTTAAAGGTCATATTTTAGGACTCAAGGATAGTGAAATATCTGCTTTAGAAGAAGAAATTATCGAGTTTTCAGAACTTGAAGAATATATAGACCAGCCAGTGAGAACATACTCAAGCGGTATGAAATCACGTTTAGGCTTTGCTATAAATGTTAATATAAAACCAGAAATTCTTATAGTTGACGAAGCTCTCAGCGTAGGCGATGCAGATTTCAAA
Source organism: Acutalibacteraceae bacterium (assembly GCA_045587825.1). Lineage (GTDB taxonomy): Bacteria > Bacillota > Clostridia > Oscillospirales > Acutalibacteraceae > DTU089. The sequence continues at coordinate 2,105 of JAZNCY010000024.1, read as the reverse complement.
AACAAATGTAAAGAAAAGGTTAACGAGATTATAAATAACGAAAATGTTACACTTCTTTTTGTTACTCACCAGAAGTCTGTAGCTGAAGAATTCTGCAAACGTGGTATTGTACTTAAAAAGGGTAAGTTAAAATTTGATGGCGAAATCCACGAAGCTATAGAAAAGTATGTTGCTATTTATAAGAAGAAAAAGAAGAGTTAGGAATTAGGAAATAGGAATTAGGAAATAGGAAATAGGAAATAGGAAATAGGAAATAGGAAATAGGAAATAGGAAATAGGAATTAGGAATTAGGGATGGGTTTTATGAAAAAGATTATTCTTATTATAACAAGTGTAATTTTAGCTTTAGCAATAGTGGTTGCTGTTGCTTTAGCAGGTAACACGTTCTTTTATTACCCGCACTATAAAGAAAATAAGCAAGAAGTAAATATAAAAATAGAAGATACAAGCAAAATCAAAATGATGAGCTATAATCTTCGTTGCATAAGTCCTACCGATTTCGGAAAAAAAGCGTGGTTCTACAGAGCAGATTTGGTTATTAAAGATATAGAAGAGCAAAAGCCTGGAATTATCGGTTTTCAGGAAGCTACTAAATGGCATTATTCATATCTTGTAGATTGTTTAAAAGGCTACGATTCAATTATCACTTATCGTGATGAAGCATTTAATTCCGAGGGTTGCCCAGTATTCTATAATACAGAGCTATATACACTCGTAGATAAAGGCTCGTTCTGGCTTTCAGAAACACCAGATGTTATGAGTAAATCTTGGGGTGCACAATTTAATCGTGTTTGCAGTTACGTTATATTAAGCGATAAAGCAACAAACGAAAACTTTGTTGTTTTTAATACACATTTAAGTCACGTTAGTGACGAAGCAAGAATAAATGGTATAAAAGTTGTCCTTGATAAAATTAAAGAATTCGGCGGATATCCAGCCGTTATTATGGGCGACTTTAATGCTCTTGAGGGTTCAGAGACCTATAACAGTGTTACAGAAAACTTCCTTGATGCGCAAAAGGTTGCATTAAAATCAATAGCTTCACACACATATCAGAACTGGGGTAACCCTGAAAGCTTTAAGAGAATTGACTATTTTATGGTCTCAAAAACAGGCTTCAAGGTAGAAAGCTATAACGTTCTTTCTGGCATTCGTGATGGCGTTTATACAAGCGACCATTGTCCGATTGTACTTGAATTAAAAATGCAATAAAAAAAGTGGGACTACCTGAGTCCCACTTTTTTATTTATAAATTTTATCAAGTATCTCAATCGCATTAGCTATGCACCCATTATTATTTGAACGAGTCACATATTTTGCAACTGCTAATGCTTCTTTTGAGCCGTTTTCTGGTACAAACCCTGCATTTGCGGCAACGAGCATTTCAACGTCATTGTAGCCATCACCCGCAGCGTAGGTGTCTTTTTTGTCACACCCGAGACTTTCTGCGAGTCTTAAAAGTCCAACGCCTTTGTCAATGCCTTTTCGCATTATCTCAATGTAATCTCCATCATTTCTCAAGAAGTTAACTTCGGGGTAAGCTTCTAAAAAATCCTGAACCTCTTTTGACTGTTCATTGGCTAAAATCATAACCTTAGTCCAGGGACGAGGTGCATCAGTGACTTTCTTTACCTGTGTGAATGGAATATTCTGACTCGTAAAATGTCTTTCAGATTTTTCATTTATATTAATTGAACAGACTTTATTGAAATTATAAAACTCAAATGCAACCTCAGGGAAATTTTCTAAAACAGCCTCAAATGGCTTAATGCCTTCATCACCAATAGCATCATTGAAAATAATTTCATTTTTTACGTAATCATAAGCCATAGCACCATTGCCTAAAAGCACTGGTGCGTTTATGTATTCTGGGTCGTAAAGATGAAACCCTTGGTGAATTCTACCAGTGCAAACAGTAAAAAATCCACCTTCACTTATAAAATATTTGATTTTCTCAATTACGTCGGGTGTAATAATTCCATCGTCATTTTTTAAAGTGCCGTCAAAATCACTTGCTAATAAAACATTTTTGAATTTCATAGTAATCACCAACTGAATTTTAGCAAAGTGAATAATACTTTTCAATAGTTTTTAGTTATTTTCTA
>JAZNCY010000023.1:0-6504 GCA_045587825.1 Acutalibacteraceae bacterium | reverse complement strand
AAGAAAATTAAAAGTGCTGTTACAGACAGTGAAGCTTCTGTTCGTTTTGCTGAGGGTAAAGATGGTATTAATAATCTTATGACAATTTACTCTTGCTGTACTGGTAAATCTTTCGAAGAGATTGAAAAAGAATTTGACGGCAGAGGCTATGGTGATTTTAAAACTGCAGTAGGTGAAGCAGTTGTTAAAGAATTAGAGCCAATTCAGACAAAATATAAAGAACTTATTAATGAAAAGAAATACCTTGAAGAATGTATGAGAAATGGTGCAGAGTTTGCAACAAAGCTTTCACAAAGAACTTTAGACAAGGTAATGAAAAAAGTAGGTTTCTTACCAAGATAAATCAAAATCTCCACAATGAAATCAAAATGATTTTATTGTGGAGATTATTTATTTTAAAAAAGGAAAAGCCGTGGCACTTTGCCACGGCTTTCCTCGAACTAATATTAAATTAGTTAGCTTTGTTAAGCTTTGTAACAAGTGCAGACTTTTTGTGAGCAGCGTTGTTTTTGTGAAGAAGACCTTTAGCAGCAGCCTGGTCAATTTTCTTAACAGCAACTTTAACTACATCAGCCTTGTTAGCGTCATTTGCATCAATAGCAGCGTTTGCTTTTTTGATTGCAGTTTTAAGAGCAGAGTTTGTAGCTTTGTTCTGAGCAGCTTTTGTCTGGTTAACAAGAACTCTTTTCTTTGCTGATTTAATATTTGGCACGTATTTCACCTCCGTTACCTATTCATACAGTTGTATATATTACCACGAACACTTGAAAAAAGCAAGTTTTTTTTGAAAATATTTCAAGTTTTTTCAATAATTTTTTACAATATATAGTTTAAAAATTAACTTTTTGAAAAAATATTGATTATATATAGAAAATAACTTATAATAATTAAAAAAGAGGTGTTAAAAATGGCAGTAAAATTCAATGATGACAAATCTGTAGTTGAAAGAATTAAAAAGGGGCTCAAAGAAAAAGATGGTTTTTGTCCTTGTAAATTAGGCAAATTACCAGAAAACAAATGTATGTGCGAAGAATTCAAAGCGCAGATTAAAGACCCTGAGTTTGAAGGCTATTGCCATTGTATGTTGTATTATAAAACAAAAGATTGAGGTGTTTTAAAATGGTAAAAAAGATTAATAATAATGAGTTTCAAAATGAAGTTTTAAATGGTAAAGGTGTGGCTTTAGTAGATTTATTTGCAGATTGGTGTATGCCTTGTCAGATGATTGCACCAATTATTGAAGAAATCTCAAACGAAAAAACTGGTGTGAGTTTTTATAAAGTTAATGTTGACGAAACCCCTGAAGTAGCAATTAAATATGGTGTTTCAAGTATTCCTACTCTTTTAATTTTTAAAGACGGCGAATTAGTAAACAAAGCAGTTGGTGCTTATCCAAAAGAAAAAATTGTTGAATTGTTGGAGTTATAATGAAAAAAATCGGTAGGCAAGTAAATTTTTTAGGTACAAGTGAATTCAATCAAAGAAATGGCGAAGGCGCTTTTATTAAGTTGAATGATGGCTCAATTATGTTCGGGTTTACTGAATTTACCGCTAACGATTGGGAGGATGACGTAGAAGCGAGAATTTCATTTATTACATCTAATGACGATGGTGAAACCTGGTCAGATAAAAAAGTCCTTTTTGAAAAGCCACAGAATGCAAAAAACATAATGAGTCTCTCATTCTTAAGAATGAACAATGACGATATAGGCGCATTTTATATAGTTAAAAATCTTGATGGTACAGACAAAATTGTTTTTACCCGTTCAGCTGATGAGGGTAAAAGCTGGTCAGAGCCTATTAGCTGTATGAAATGTTTAGAGAACCAAGATTATTTTGTTTTAAATAATGATAGGGTTTTAAGATTACAAAACGGAAGAATTCTTTTCTCTGTTGCAAAGCATACAGTGCTTAATACAGAAAAAGACTTTGAACCAGGTGAACTTCACTTTTTCTATTCAGATGATGATGGCAAAACCTGGCAGAAAACAGATACAGTTTTTAAATGTCCGTTTCCCAATAATCCTGATGGTTATGAAGAGCCCGGGCTTTATCAGTTCCCAGATGGTAAAATATGGTGTTATATAAGAACTGGTCTCGGTTTTCAATATGAATGTTTTTCAGAAGATTTTGGTATGACCTGGACTCTTCCTGAGCCAAATTTATTCTTTTCATCTGCCTGTTCACCAATGCTCGTAAAGAAATGTGGTGAAAATGCAGTTGCAATTTTTAACCCTGTTCCAGAGCATATTTTAAGAGAAGAAAGTGAGCCTTGGGGCAGAACGCCTTACGTAATGGCAGTGAGTAAAGATAACGGTAAAACGTTTAATAAAGAAAATCTTTATTATATTGAAGATGATTTAAACAATGGTTATTGTTACCCTGCGATTTATGCGGGTGAAGATTATATGCTCTTAGCGTATTATCACAGCAATAACACAGAAATTTGTCTTAACAGTACAAAAATTATAAAAATTGATTATAGCGAGATTGATTAATGAAGAAAAGAATTAAAATTATAATTCCGTTTGTGTTAGTGATTGTTATGGTTTTGGGTATTTTGTCTCTTTCTATAAGACCTGCATATAGCGGAGTTGACTACACACCCGCAGATACAGAGAATAGCACTAATAAAGCAATAAAGTTTAATTCAAACGGAAAACTCAAGATTTTACATATTACAGATACACACTTAAAACTTAACCATAACTTTGACCCTACAATATGGTTGGTTGAAAAGGCGTGCGAATTAGAAAACCCTGATATTGTTATGTTGACGGGGGATATTGTTACTAATAGTGAAAATGCAGAAGATACCAAGAAAATGATAAATGCATTAATGAATATTTTTGACTCAAGAAATATTCCTGTTGCAGTTAGTTTTGGTAATCACGATTCTGAACAAGGTGCAATGACACGAGAAGAATTAATGGCGTATTATAACACTTTTTCTTGTTCTGTTTCTGTTGATGATGGTGACTCTCTTTCAGGTTGTGGAACGTATAATATACCTGTATATTCTTCAAATGGTGAAAAGGTTAAATTTAATCTGTGGGTATTTGATTCGGGTGACTATGACGAAAATGGTCATTATAGTTGTGTAAAACCCGACCAGATTGAGTGGTATAACAAAATTTCTGATAAACTCAAAGAAGATAACAATGGTGAAACAGTAAATTCACTTGCTTTTCAACATATTATTGTTGGCGAAATTTATGACGTACTTGAAAAGTCAGACTCTAAGAAACCGTATGCATATAAACATTTGTATAATGATGAATATTACAGATTTGACCCCGAGCAAGTAAATTACGGTACTATAAGAGAATTCCCTTGCCCAGGTTACGAAAACTATGGGCAATTCAATGCAATGGTAGAAAAAGGTGACGTGCTTGCCTTGTTTTCTGGGCACGACCACACCAACGCTTTTGGTGTTAAATATAAAGGGATTGACATTGTAAATTCTCTCAGTACCCGTTATATAGGTCTTTTTCACTCTACACAATGTGGCTACCGTGTAATTGAAGTTGATGAAAATGATACAACTATTTATAAAACCCGAGTAGAGCGTATTTTTGATATATTTGATTTTGAAGCCGTAAAAGCAGAGAAACAAAATGGTGATGAATTTAAATATAAAATGGCTCGTGAATTTTGGGTAAAAGGCAAAATTCAAAAAATTGCAACTGAGGTTTGTAGAGAAATAACTGAAACGCTTACACATAGGCAAGTGAGTTACTCGGATTAAAAATAAAAACTCCCAATCCATTAGGATTGGGAGTTTATGGTTGCGGGGGCGGGATTTGAACCACACGACCTCCGGGTTATGAGCCCGACGAGCTACCAAGCTGCTCTACCCCGCGATATATTCACTTGTCTCTCAAAGTGCTTTGCTATTATACATAAATTATATTCGATTGTCAAGTGTTTTATTCAAAAATCTTAAAAAAATTTTTAGTTGTATTTTCTATCTTAAATGTTATAATAAACATATTAAATTTCAGGAGAACATTATGAAAACCGAAAAAAACATTTTAATTGCATTTATACTTAACTTATCATTCGCCATATTTGAATTCTTTGGTGGCGTTTTTACTGGTAGTGTAGCTATTATTTCAGATGCTATTCACGATGTAGGCGACGCTACAAGTATTGGTATTTCTTACTTTTTAGAAAAGAAAAGCAAAAAGAAGCCAGATGAAAAGTATACCTATGGTTATCTGAGATATTCAGTGATTGGTAGTGTTATTACAACTTTAATTCTTTTAGTTGGTTCTGTTGTTGTAATTATAAATGCTGTAAATAAAATTATGAATCCTACTGAAATTAATTACAAGGGTATGATTATTTTTGCAGTTTTTGGTCTTGTAATTAACTTCGTTGCAGCTTTTGTTACTCACGGTGGTGGGTCACTTAACCAGAAGGCAGTTAATCTTCATATGTTAGAAGACGTTTTAGGTTGGGCAGTTGTTTTAGTCGGTGCAATCATTATGAATTTTACCGATATCAAAATTATAGACCCGCTTATGTCAATAGGTGTTTCAGTTTTCATTTTTATAAATGCCTTTAAAAATTTAAAAGAAGTGTTAGATTTATTTTTAGAGAAAACGCCACACGGAATAAGTATTGAAGAAATTAAAACTCATATTTTAAACATTGATGACGTTGAAGACGTTCACCATATTCATATCTGGAGTATGGATGGCAATACAAACTTTGCTACTATGCACATAGTAACCAACTGCGATGGTCACAAAATAAAAGAGCAGGTGAGAGAAGAGCTTTCTGAACACGGCATAAGTCACGCTACACTTGAACTTGAAGCAGTAGGCGAGCATTGTCACGAAAACGATTGCAACGCTCACTTAAACGTAAAGTCAGGTCACGCTCATCACCACCATCACCATTAAAAAAGCACCCGACTGGGTGCTTTTATTTTGTTTGATTTTTTAATCTTATTTTGGCATCGTCAATTGTTTCGCCATCTTTAGTTAAATAGTGTTCAACAAATTTATCTTCAATTTTAGTGTAGCCACCAATGACTGTAGTTTCAATTTTCTCGTAATTATCAATTACAGTGTTTTCAATTTTTTTATAACCTTCAATAACCTTTTCTGCAATTTTTTCATTTGTTTCTATAAGTTTTGAATTTGACATTTTTTACCTGCTTTCATTTTTTAGATTTTATTAAATTAACACCAAGAATTAATACTGAAATTAAAACTGTAGAACCAGTAAAAATATTCATTATTCTAATTTCGTTATCATTCATTCCCGGGAATGTTATTAGCATTGAGCGTTGAAGTGAAAATATAGCAACTAAAGCATCTGCTAAAGATATATTTCTTAAAGTAACAGCAACAGGCGAGAGTTCTTTTTTAGATTTTACAAGACCTATAATAGCAAGAGTGATTTTGGTGAATGCATATAAAGCTAAAGCAATCATTATAATCATATTATGCTTTATTCCGTGGTTGCTTTTACCAGAAAGAATTACAACGTCTATTAAACTGAATGATAATATTATAAGTAAAACGCCTGTGATTTTTTTTGCAAAGATTTCAGTTTCAAAGTCGCCATCAGCTTTTCTCTTGACCTGAAGAACCGAAAAACGTGTTATGCTTAGAATTATGTAGTATATTCCAATAAATAAATACCACCAAGAGTTTATATAGAGTCCGCCTAAACAGTGTGTTAAGGCGTAAACACTACTTGTAATTAAACTTAAGACAGTTCTTTTTATAAGTTTATCGTTTTTCATTTTAAACCTTTAAACATAGGTATTAAACCCAATAACATTACTATACCAACTAAGCCAATTATAATTCCGTAAACAAAGTTGTTCCACACAAGGCAAAGGCACATACCAACACCTAAAACTAAACAACTTAATATAATATAAAGAATTTTTAAAAATGTTTTCCTGTTAATTTTTGGTGATTTTTTCTTTTCCATTTTGAACCAGATAATTAACGTAATTAAACCGAGTACTAAGCCAATTGCTCCTAAAATAACGCCTTTATTAAACGCGTTCCATTCAGGAAGAAGTGTCATACACATTCCGAGTGCAAATAAAACTGAACTGATTGTTCCAAATAAAAGGGTAACAAAACTGCTTTTTTTCATACATTTTTCGTCCTTTGTTTTTATTCATTAAACCAACACTTGTTTTTTTAATGTGATTTTAGTATAATTCTTTTAAAAGGCAGAAACAATCAACAATATTTATACATTTGTTGGAATAATGAGTTTTTGACCCATCAATTTTTAAAAGAATGTTGGAATAAAGGTGATTAAATGAATACTGTAAATAATAAAAGGAAACAAGAGTCTGTAACCAAAATAAAAAAAGCATTTATTGAATTGTTGCAAACAAAGGAAATTAAAGATATAAGCGTTACAGATATATGTAAAATCACAAATCTTAACAGAAGCACATTTTATGCAAATTTTTTAGATGTTTACGATTTGGCTGATAAAGTCAGGGAATCACTTGAAAGAGAA
>JAZNCY010000022.1:0-5109 GCA_045587825.1 Acutalibacteraceae bacterium | reverse complement strand
CGAAACGCAACTGCGTTTCGACTAATTACAATCATTATAATCAAACGCGAGCGTTTCCGAAATTCTGCACTATTAACTCTGCATTCTGCATTAAAAAAAGGTGGTCAAAAGACCACCTTTTTTGTTAAGCTTTTGCGCTTTCATATTCTTCAACAATTCTTTTTGCTTCTTCTAAAGCAGCTGCTTTTTCTGCTTTTCTTGTTTCAACTCTTTCAACGAATTCTGAAATATCTTTATACTTAACAGGTGCGTCTGCTCTTTTAATAAGAACATCAATAACAATACCTGCTACAAAACCTAAAATAACAAGGAAGCCACCGAATGAAAGCGAACCGTGATACATATCACCGAAAGCACCTGCCATCTGTGTTGTGAAAATCACAAAGCTAATCATACTGAGAGCAGTAAAGATAATACCTAAAGTTGAGAGTGTAATGTTTCTGTCGCCACCATCTGTTTTTGGTGAACAAGAAACTGAAACAACAGGAATTCTTGCTATTGCAATAATCGCTGCTAAGAATATGTAAACTATTGAGAGTACATAGAAAATAAATGCAACTCTTGTTAAATCTGAACCAGTAATCATATCAATAAGAACTTCAAAATTGAGTTTCATTACAACGTCCATTACAACGTTGAGAATTGAAACGTTCATATCTATTGATTTGAATGGTAAGTTTGCTTCAACGTGAACAAGTGGTAAGAAAAGCATACCAATTGGTAAGAAAAGAAGCACTAAACGAGCGATTGAAAGTTTTGTACCAATAAAAGCGAACTTAATTCTGTCGATTTTTGGTTGCATCTGAACGTGCTCTGCTTCTGCCTTATCAGCATCTTCAGCAAGTCTTTCCTGATGGTTGTAATACATAAGGTTAACACCACAACCAGGACAATCTGCTTTGAAGTCTGTAAATTTAAGTCTGTATCCACATTTAGGACAGTTAGCCATAACTATATCCCCTATCTAAATAAAAATGCAAACAGTAAAATACTGCTAATATCTTAACTATTATATCACAGTATTTTTGCATTTTCAATAAAATTTGCAATCTTTTTTGGGATTTTTTATAAAGAAATTAAATCAGTTTAAAAAATCCTCGTTAAGTGTAAGACCAAAGTCCTTTGCAAGCTCTCTGAAACCGTCGTCAGTAATGCTCTGTTTAATACCACCCATAGACTGAACCTTTACATAGATTTCTGCAGCTTTTTCTATTGTATCCATAAGACCGAAAGTAAGGTCAAAGTCAACACCTGAGCAGAATACACCATGATGTGCCCAGAGAATTGCATCAAACTTTTTCATAAGCTCACTTGAAGCAATAGCGATTTTTTCGCCACCTGGTACCATCCATTCAACAACACCGATACCCTGTGGGAAAATAACAGGACACTCAGTCATCATCTCCCAGAGTAAGTGAGTAATGATTTTTGAATCAAGTGGTAAAACGAAGGTAATAGCAATTGCATTAACAGGATGAGCGTGGTAAATAACTCTGTGTTCACCGTTAGTTGCTGTAAGCTTTACAGAATGATTCATAAGGTGAGCTGGTAACTCACTTGTTGGTCTGCCACCAGCTACAAGACCCCAAACAATTCTGTAATTTTTACCTGTATCATCAACCTCAACAATACAGATATTTTCTTCAGTAGCGCTCTTTATGTTACCAAAGAACTTACCGCTACCTGAAACTAAAAAGTATTCATTTTTAAGATTTTCAACAGTTGCACCAATAGGTGTGAATTCTTTTGAAAAATCGAGTAATGCTTTTACACTTTCGATTTCTTCTTTTTTAATTCTGTATGAAAGATTACCGCCGTTTCTTTCGTGCCAGCCTCTTTCATAGCCTTCGTTTGCCATTTTTACGTAACCTTTAACAAAAGGTGCCTCTAATACTGAATTGTACATTTTTATTAACCCCTACTCTTTAATACTTCGTTTTCATATTTTATTACTTCTTCATACCAGTCATTTTTACCTGGTACGTTATTACGACTACAAAATTCTTCCCACACGTCAAACATAGGAAGTGTTTTAAGCTCTTCTGAAAGCGCAAACATTTTTGTAAAATCGCCACTATCCTGACACTTTTTAAGCTCATTGTGTGGTGTAAGAAGTGCAAATAAAAGTGCTTTCTGAAGATTTCTGAAGCCGATTACCCAAGCAGCAACACGATTGATTGAAGCATCAAAGAAATCAAGACCTATAAAGGTTCTCTTTAAAGCATCACAACGAACAAGCTCTTTTGCCATTTCTTTGAGTTCATCTTCAAATGCAACTACGTGGTCACTATCCCAGCGTACACCACGTGTAACGTGAAGTGCAAGATTTTCTGAAAATAAAAGAAGTGACGGAATTTTATCTGAACAAACCTCTGTTGGATGAAAGTGACCATTATCTAAAAGGCACATTACATCATTTTTTGCAGCGTAGTTCATATAGAATTCGTGAGAGCCTACTGTGTAAGCTTCAACACCTATACCAAACACTTTTGATTCAACTGAATCAACAAGATATTTTTTATCATATTTAACAGAGAAAATTTCATCAAGTGAAGCTTTAAGTCTTTCTCTTGGACCAATTCTGTCAGCAGGTACTTCTTTAAAGCCGTCTGGAATCCAGACGTTATTAAGACAAGTAATGCCTAACTCCTTACCAAAATATGCACCGATTTCTCTCATCGCTTTACAATGGTCAATCCAGAAGCGTCTTACCTTTTCATCAGGGTGAGAAAGAGTAAGACCATCTGCTGCCATTGGGTGTGAGAAAAGAGTCGGATTAATATCAAGACCCAAACCACGCTCTTTTGCAAAATCAACCCACTTTTTGAAATGCTCTGGTTTTAATTTATCACGTGACACTGTGCCATCTGTAACAGCGTAAATAGCGTGGAGATTTAATTTGTGAGTACCAGGAATAAGCTTTAAAGCCATATCGATATCACTCATTAATTCTTCAACAGTTCTTGCTTTACCAGGGTAGTTACCAGTTGCCTGAATACCACCAGAAAGAGCATCATTGTTTTCAAAGCCACCAACATCGTCACCTTGCCAACAATGCATTGAAATTTTTACATCTGAAAGAGTTTGCAACGCTTTTTCTGTATCAATACCAAAAGAAGCGTAAATCTCTTTTGCACTTTCATATCTTGAATTCATGATTTTTTCACCTTATTTTTTAGAAATTGCAATTTTTGCTTTTGCTACAATATTTTCAGCATCAAGTCCGTAAAGATGTAAAAGTTCAACTGCTGGACCTGATTTACCGAATTCATCGTTAACACCTACACGAATAACAGGAACAGGACATTCCTCTGCTACTGCTTCTGCTACTGCACTACCGAGACCACCAATGATATTGTGTTCTTCAGCAGTAACAATGCAACCTGTTTTCTTAGCAGCTTTAATAACTGCATCTTTATCGAGTGGCTTAATGGTGTGCATATTGATAAGCTCTACAGAAACACCCTCTGCTTCAAGAGTTTTTGCTGCTTCAATAGCTTCATTTACCATAAGACCAGTTGCAATAATTGTAACGTCAGTACCCTCTCTTAAAGTTACTGCTTTACCGATTTCAAATTTATAATTTTCATCGAAAACTCTTGGCACAGCAAGACGACCAAAGCGCATATAAACAGGGCCATCGTGCTCTGCTGCAGCAAACACTGCCGCTCTTGCTTCAATATCATCAGCAGGGTTAATAATAACCATACCAGGAATTGAGCGCATTAATGCGATATCTTCACAACACTGGTGGCTTGCACCATCTTCACCAACTGAAATGCCAGCGTGAGTTGCGCCGATTTTAACGTTAAGGTGTGGGTAACCTATTGTATTTCTTACTTGTTCAAATGCTCTGCCAGCAGCAAACATTGCGAATGTACTTGCAAATACTGTAAAACCAGTTGTTGCAAGACCACCTGCAAGGCTCATCATATTTGATTCTGCAATACCAGTATCAAAGAATCTTTCTGGAAACGCCTTTTTAAAAGCACCTGTTTTTGTTGCAGCTGCTAAGTCGGCATCAAGAACAACTACATTTTTATTTTTTTCACCAAGCTCTACTAATGCTTTACCATAAGCATCACGAGTTGCAGTTTTAATTACTTCAGCCATTTTTTACGCCTCCAATTCCTTTAACTTTGCATCTAATTCTGTCATTGCCTCTGCATATTGTTCAGCATTTGGTGCAGAACCGTGCCAGCTAACCTGATTTTCCATAAATGAAACGCCCTTACCCTTTGTGCTCTTCTGCACAATAGCAGTTGGCTTGCCTTTACATTCACGAGCTTTTTTGAAAGCATCTTCAATCTCGTCAAAGTTATGAGCATCAATCTCTATAACATTCCAGCCGAATGCTGAGAACTTTTCAGGGATTGGATATGGTGAGTTAACTTCTTCAACGCTACCATCAATCTGAAGGTTGTTGTTGTCGATTATAGCAACTAAATTGTCAAGCTTTTTAGCAGCGGCATACATTGCAGCCTCCCAAACCTGACCTTCCTGAATTTCACCATCACCTAAAATTGTGTAAACTCTGAATTTATCACCTTTAAGCTTTGAGCCTAAAGCCATACCGCAAGCGGCAGAAATACCCTGACCGAGTGAGCCGGTGCTGATATCTACACCTTCTAAATATCTCATACTTGGGTGACCTTGTAATTTTGAACCAACCTTACGAAGAGTTTTAAGGTCTTCCACTGGGAAGAAGCCACGCTCTGCCATAACAGCATAAAGTGCTGGTGCTGCGTGACCTTTAGAAAGAACAAAACGGTCTCTTTCTTCCATAACTGGTTTTTGTGGGTCAATATTCATCTCTTTGAAATAAAGATATGTGATTGTTTCTGCGATTGATAATGAACCGCCTGGATGACCTGACTTTGCATTAAAGGTACCTTCAATAATACCCTTGCGAACCTTTGTTGCTACAACAGAAAGTTCTTTTTTAGAATTCATATCCATTGTTTTTCCCTCCGCTTTATATTTATTTTTTTATATATTTATTTTCTATGTAATTTATAAAATCTGCTACTGCACCATTATTACAATGACAAGTAACATATTCTACTAACGCTTTTATATCTTTTGGTGCCTGACCGCAACAAGCCGGAT
>JAZNCY010000021.1:0-6900 GCA_045587825.1 Acutalibacteraceae bacterium | reverse complement strand
ACATAAATCTATTGAAAATAGGAAAAAAACTGTTATAATGTATTTATTGTAAAACAAAAAAACAGAAGGGAAATAAAAATAATGAAAAAAATTCTTGTAATATTTTTGTCAGTTTCGTTATGTTTTACACTTTGTGCATGTAATGGTAGTAGTACTGACAACACAGACAACTCAGAAACACAAAATGTTCAACCAACAACTAACTTAACACCAACAGAAAAAAACATTCTTGAATCAGAAACACAAAATATTCAACCATCAATCGACTTAATACCAACAGAAGAAAACATTCTTGAAATCGAAGGAGAAAAATTTTCTCTTCCAATTCCAGCCAAGACACTTTTAGATTACGGATGGGAATTACCAGAACATGCCAAGAACGAAAAGTTAGACGCTAAAAAAGGTGCGTTGTATTTTTTTCCTTTATATAAAAACGGTCAAGCTAAAATTGGTAATGTTGCATTCTACAATCACTCAGATTCAGAAAAGACTTTAGAGAATTGTGATATTACAACTCTTAAACTTATAGGGTTATCAAGCTATGACAATGAATACCAGTGCTCATTTACTCTTTCTGGTGTAATAACAGAAAATTCAACTTATGAAGAAGTACTTGCGTTATACGGCACTGAAGAAGAACCAAAAGAAGGCTATAAAATTCGCGATGATTATGACACTTCTTCTCAAAATGCAGAGGCTTTCGAAAAATATGGTTTCAAGGTTACTATTTATGGCAAATATAGTAACGGTGTACATCCTTACAACTACACATTTAATTTTAATGCTGACAAAACAATTGAAAGTGTTGAAATCGAAAGTATTGATTATCAACTTTCTGCATTATCTACATCTAAATTGTCGTAAAATGTAAAATATAAAACTCCCATATACTTATAATCCATTGTTCTACTTAGACCACACCCCATCGCAAATTTAGAAAGAGTCGGATTGCCAGACTTAAAAGTTGGGTAATGTCTGAAGAATATTGATGGAGTCTGCCAACAAATATTTAACCCACCCGAAGAATCAAACTTCTTCCGGTGGGTTTGCTATTTTCAAAAATCATTATCCTTTATATGTCGGGGCATTTTTAGGCGTAGAACCTTTAACAACCTTATGGTAGTAACTGTATGTCATTGGGGTGTCTTTTGAAAGATTACCTGCATCTGTTACCTGACCTAAAAAGATTGTATGAGTATCAGTTTCCATTGTATTAATTACTTTACAGGTTATGTAAGACATTGCTTGTGGTAATACAGGTGTAAATTCTTTTACCAATGGCTCAATTCCCTCGAACTTATCAACATCCTTACCACTTCTGAAGCCGAAAGAACCAATTATAACAGGGTCAACATTCTCACCTAAAATATTTACAGCAAAAATGCCTGTATCTTTAATACATTTATTTGTGTAGTTATCGTGATTTATAGAAACAGCTACTGTTGCAGGCGCAGAAGTTATCTGCATAGCAGAGTTGGCTGTGCAACCGGTTGCTTTGCCCTCACCCCACGTAGTTACAACATAAACACCATAAGATAAATTATATAATGCAGTATTATCCATATTTTTCCATCCTTATATTTTAAAATAAGCCGACAGGATTTTCCTATCGGCTTTTTAAATTGCTAACGAAAACTATTTAATTAATTAACCAAAATATCTCTTTAAGAGACCTTCGTATGCTTTGCCGTGTCGAGCTTCGTCACGAGCCATTTGGTGAACTGTGTCGTGGATAGCGTCAAGATTTTGTTCTTTAGCCATTTTAGCAAGTTCGAATTTACCGAGTGTTGCACCGTTTTCAGCTTCAACTCTCATTTCAAGGTTTTTCTTTGTTGAATCTGTAACGAGTTCGCCTAAGAGTTCAGCAAATTTTGCAGCGTGTTCTGCTTCTTCAAAAGCTGCTTTTTCCCAGTAAAGACCAATTTCTGGATAACCTTCTCTGTGAGCAACTCTTGCCATTGCAAGATACATACCAACCTCTGTGCATTCGCCTTGGAAGTTTGCACGAAGACCTTCTAAGATTTCTTCGCTAACGCCTTTAGCAACGCCTAAAACGTGCTCTGCAGCCCAAGTCATTTCTTCATCTTTTACTTCCACAAATTTTTCTGCTGGTGCTTTGCAAAGTGGGCAAGCCTCTGGTGCTGTTTCACTTTCAACGATTTGACCGCATACTAAGCATTTCCATTTTTTCATAATTAAAAACTCCTTCATGTAAATAATATATTATAGGTTTTCACCTATGTATTGAGGCAATTTTTACAAATGCCATAATAAACTGTTTTTTGTGACTGAATAAGAAAACCAGTTTCTTTATAAACATCAGGCACCTGACTTTTCATAAACACATCGGTTATATTATAACAGTTTTTGCAAAGCAAATGAATATGTTCATTCAAATTTCCTTCATAATGAACTTTTTTATCACTTGTTTCAACTACTGTAATAAAACCTTCATCTACAAGCTGACTTAAATTCCTGTAAACTGTACCAAGGCTTATATTGGGTATTGACTGTTTTACTGCTTCATATACCATATCGGCAGTTGGGTGTTCAGTTGAGTCCTTGATATAATCAAGAATTGCGTCTCGTTGTCTTGATTTTCTCATTCACTCACCCCGTTTCAAATAAGTAGTAATGATTACTGTTATTAATATAAACTATTTTTCTTAAACTGTCAATAGTTTTTTAAAAATTTTTTGGAATTTTTCTAAAAATTCAATTTGCTCATTTAAATCATCACACAATCCAAGATAAAACGCCTTTGTTTCTTCATTTAACAACAAGTATTTGCCAACCCTTTTTAGTAGACGCAAAAAGTCTTTATTAAATTCATATTCACCGCTACTGAGTGGGCAATCTGCTCTTAAATCAAAAATTACTTTGACTCTTTTTCTTTCTCCTAATTCTTTTACTAATGGAAAGAATGGGTAAATTCTACAAGAAAGTGGTCTTTTAGTTCTATCGCAAGTACCATTACAAACTGCTATTTTGTCACCATTTTCTGCAGCTTTGATTTTTATATTTTCATCAATTAAATTCTCTTCACCAGGAAAAAGAAGCATTCCTGTGTTTTCATCACCCTTACAACATTTACCATTACAAATTTTTCCACAATCAAAATTTAAAGGTGTTTCATTTTCTAAAATTTTATAACATTTTAAAATAACTTCTTCTTTTTTCATTTTAAAAGCCTTTCGTTTAAAATTTAATTTTCTGTATATACTAAAAATGAGATTATATCTCGCTCAAAATTTTCAGGAGGTAATAAAAATGGAAACTAAAAATAATTCTATCGGCTGCACAGTTGACACTTGCAAATACCACGCTAAAGAAACTAACTACTGCACAAAAAATGCGATTGAAGTAACTGCTTGTAACTCTTGCGCAAAAACAAGTGACAACACTTGTTGCCAATCATTCGAAGCAAGATAACAAAACTACAAAAAGGCGGGTTAAAAAACCCACCTTTTTACATATCTGTAACTAATCCATCAACGTTTTTTGAAATAACATATTTACCAAAAGATGGTTTACCTTTATATACATTATTTTTCATTACTATATTTTTAGTTGAATTAACATTAAGCGCCGGAATACCACTTAGCACAAAAAGATTGTTTTCAATATAAATATTTTCGTGAACAAAATCCTGAAATCTACGATTTTCGGGAGCTATAAGAATTGAGTTTTCTTCACAATTCATAAAAGCATTACCTCGGATCATCATAGATTTAACTCTGCCACTTTCGTGCCAAGTTAAAGCATCATTTGCGACATATATACCACTCATACCGGTATTTAAAAACTTATTGTTTTCAATTAAAATTTTACCTCTTGTAGTAACAAGTAAACCACGAAGTGTAATTCTATTTAAAGTATTATCTGAAAACTCAACATCAGGACACGCTGTGACATCTTCAACTACAGTACCCGCAGGGTAGTTGTTCATTCTTGTTGAAAGCTTGAGTCTTATACGATATCTGTCAATCATTTCGCTTTGAAGAATTTTAGAAGAGCCAAGCTCTTTGAGAGTTTTAGGGTCAATAAAGCTTATAGTATCATTAACTCTCAAAGGATTAAAACCAAAGGTTCGGCGGTGGCTGTAACCTAATGTTATTACATCCCCCTGCACATCTAAAATTTTAAAATAGATACCGTGAATATTGCAACAGTCGTTTGCACAGGAATTAAAATTGCTTTGTTTTACACTTACTGTGCCACGACACATTGAAACACAGATAAAGTCAGCAAGTGAAGTGAAATCGACTTCCGAACCTTCTCTTGGTGAAAAATCGAGTTTTTCTAAATAAATATTCTCTGAGTTCTGCGCTACCACACCGAGACCATAATTAAAACGCTGCGTTACATTTTCTAATTTTACATTTTTACTACCATCAATAAAAATACCAACGTTTTTTCTCAGCTTTGGAAAAACGTAAAAAATCTGCCCCTCTGTAAAATCCTTTGGAACAATGTAACGAGCCTTAAAAACTCTTGGAGCAATCTCTTTAATAGAAGAAATGCCATAAAACGGATGAGAGCCATTTTTTGCAAGATGGCTATAATTAGATGGCTTAGCTGTAGGAATCCACGCACCTGTGTTTTTATTATCGGTAAAAGCCGAAATGTAATCAGTGCCATACCAATAATATTCACCATTATCTTCTTTGTAATTGCTGGTTTCATCAATTTTAAACGTAACATAAAATGGCGAAGCCTTTAAAATTGTTATTTTATGAACATTCGGCTGAACAGTTTCAATGGTAAGATTTTTTAAGGTTATATTCTCGCAGTTTTCAATAACTATATTAGTTAATTGACCATCAAGAATAATTGTTGAATTGTTAAAATCTATTTCAAGGTCATTTATGCCTTTTAAATCAAGTGCTATTTTATGAATGTGTTTTTTATCTGCTTCACTGTATTCTTTATCCGCAATAGTGTTTGTTATATAAAGCTCTCTTTCTAAAGCATATTTACTTAAAAATACATAATTACCTTTCTGTAACAAAAGGCTTTTGGGTTTTGCATTTTCAGACGCTGTATTCAAAAGATTGCTGAAATTAACAGTAACCTCTGAATCAGGCTTTATATTAAATGACTCCGGGTAAATTACCACTATTTTCACCTACTGTTATTTAAAGTTTACCTCTGATTTATTCGGATTTAATAATATAATAAATATAAATAAATTGCAATAATATTTTAGAAAAAAGAAAAAGCCCGTCGCACCTTGCGACGGGTTTTTCTTGAATAGAAGAGATGTTACTCTCTTGCGTACTCGTATTGGCAACTATATAGTAACCATTGGTTACTACTATTATGTTGCAAAAATATGAACAAATTGTTAACAATATCATTTTTCCACTCTACTAATTGTTACTCCTCGACTTTTTTCGTCATATATTACACAATATATTGTGTTTATTTGTTTATTTTTTCTTTCGAGAAAATTGCTTTTTTCTATTGAAAGTAATGACATATTGTGGTAATCTTAATATGTAAAAATTATCTGTCTATTGCAGATTAGGAGGATATTTATGGCAAGTATTTTAGATGCTTTCAAAGAGAAGCAAACAGAAGAAAGAGTTTACACTGGCAAAAAAATCAAGGTTGGTATTATCGGCTGCGGTTGGATTGCAGAAGCACACGCTAAAAGCTATATGAAATGCGAGGATGTTGAAATTGTTGCTTTAGCTGATATTGTTCCTGGTAAAGCAGAAGCATTCGCAAAGCAATATGGCGTAGAGGGTGCTAAATATTATAACAGTGACAGAGAGCTTATCGACAACGAAAAAGACCTTGATGCTGTTTCAATCTGTACTTATAACAAGCAACACGCTCCTTGTGCTATTTATGCACTCGAGCACGGTGTTCACGTTCTTCTTGAAAAACCAATGTGTGTTACTTTAGAAGAAGCAGTTGAAATCTGCAAAGCAGAAAAGAAGAGTGGCAAAATCCTTTCAATCGGTTTCCAACCACGCTTTGACGAAAATATGAAAATGGTTAAGAAAATCTGCGAAAGCGGTGTTCTTGGTAAGATTTATTACATTCAGACCGGTGGCGGTAGAAGAATGGGTATTCCAACACCTTTCGGTACTTCATTCATTCAGGAAGATACTGCAGGTCTCGGTGCTTTAGGTGATATCGGTTGCTATTCACTCGATATGGTGCTTAACGCTATCGGCTATCCAAAGCCACTTACTGTTACAGGCTTTAAGGCAGGTCTTTTCGGTAAAAAGCCAGAATATCTTCAAAAACCTGAATACACAGAAGTTTTCGGTGTTGATGACTTTGCTGCTGCATATATCCGTCTTGAAAATGACATTGTTCTCGACTTCAGAATTGCTTGGGCTATGCACTGCGACACCCCAGGTGACACAATCATTATGGGTACAGAGGGTGGCTTAAGAATTCCATCTACTGAATGCTGGAACGGTTCAATTGGTGGACCAATGACAATCTACCACAACATTGCTGGCGAGTGTGTTGAAACTGTTATTCCAGAATGCACAAATGACGAGGATAACTTTGACAAGAAAATCCGTTCATTTATTGACGCTATCGAATTCAATCTTCCATCTCCTGTTCCAACAAGCCAGATTATTTACAATCAGGCAATTATTGATGGTATTGCTCGTTCTTCTGATTTAGGAAGAGAAGTTACAATTGAGATTCCAGAGATTTAATCGCTACGCTTAATTAATTCGGAATGCGTAATTCGGAATTCGGAATTATCGGAAGGCTTCGCCTTAATTGTATTGTAAGATAATAAAAAAATAATTCATCCTATCATTTTAGTTGATACTAAACCAACTTTAAATGATAGGATGATTTGATTTTAATTGATACGCCGGGTAAGAGTCATAAGAATAAGAAGCATTTTGACGAGATTAGGGA
>JAZNCY010000020.1:0-4911 GCA_045587825.1 Acutalibacteraceae bacterium | reverse complement strand
ATTAATTTTTCTTTATCCATATTCCATAGTTACTCCTTTTTAGGTGGAATACAGGCTGCTAAAGTTAAATTACTATCTGATTCAACAAAATACTTTTTATTACAGGAATACGGCATAAAGAAATAATCGCCTTTTTTTATTTCTGTGTAGTCAGTACCATCCGTAAGAACTCCGTTACCCTCTGTAACAACATAAATAACTGGCGCAGAAAGCTTTTCGGTTCTGCCATCATTTATTTCATAGCGTTCAAGAGAAAAACAAGGGGTATCTTCTTTACTTATAATTGAAGTTTTTACACATCCATTTGCTTCTGAAATAACAGTCGGTGTTTTTCGACATTCGTTTAATACACGCTCTTTGTTATATGAATAGTCGAAAACGCTAAGAGCTGTTTCTTTGTCTAAATCAAGATACATCTGCTTGTCAGATAATCTGTAATCTCCACAAAGTCTTTCAGGCTGAATTGTAAAATCAGTTGGCTCCTGAATTTCTAAAATAAGACAGCCTTTGCCGATAGCGTGAATAGCTTTTGCAGGAATAAAGTAAACGTCGCCAGGTGCTACTGGGAATTTGTTTACTAATCTTTCCATAGCGTCTTTATCGTGCTCACTGTCATTAACGGCTTTTTCCAAATCTTCTTTAGTAATATCATCTTTAAAACCAAAGAAAATGTGAGCATCTGGTCTTGTGGCTAAAACAAGCCAGGCTTCTGCTTTACCAAATTCTGAATTGAAATGCTTTCTTGAGAATTCTTTATCAGGATGAGCCTGAACAGGCAAACGTATTGCAGAGTCGAGTGCTTTTACAAGAACGTCAAGCCCATCTCTGTTGCCTAACATTAACTCTTTTTCAGCTTCAATAAGCTCACTAAAATAAATGTCAGTACCCTTTATTTTAGAGACACCCTCAAATTCGTCTGTGCTACCTTCGTTTAAAGCTTTTGTGGAAGAACAAATCCATTCTTCGGGATAAAATGAGTCTTGACTATCATCACCGAAAAAATCAGAAAAAAGTTTGCCACCTAAATAAACTCTGAAAACTCGGTTTTTTTCAAAAAATATCGGTTTTTTAGCATAATCTTTAAAATTCATTGTGTCCTCCTAAAAGCGTTTTTTGTGCTTCTCTTATGTTTCGGTATTTACCATTAGCAGTAGCAGCAAAAATACACGCGCCTACTGCAGCTTCTTCAGAATGCTTTGGTAATACTAAATCCAAATCAAATTCATTAGCGAAAATATTTCGCCATACTTCGCTCTTCCTTAAACCATTACCAGAACCTATAAGTATTCTTGGGTTGAAGGAGATATGAGATTTTGATTCTTCATATAACATTTTAAGTTCATCTGCGACACCTGTGAGAATTCCGCAGATTAAATGAGTTGGTGTGAAGTTTTCAGTTGAAATATTTTTAATAGAACCACGCTTTTCTGGGTGTGCTCTTGTTCCTGCAAATTCACAGTTAATTTTAAGAGGGTCTTTTAAATTATCAATTTCCTCTGAAAGCTCATCCATTTTCTTATAAATATCGTCTTCTGTTCCGCCTAAAAAGTCCATACATGAGGTGAAGAAATTTTTAAGAATCTGGTAAGACCTACCACCACAAAGTGAAGAGCAGACAAAAATGTATTCGTCATCAGTTAATGGTCTTGTTTCGCCTGATTCAGTTGCTTTTAATGATGTTGTAATAAATGAAATCTGACTACCTGTACCAACGTTTACAAGAATTGATTTATCTGGGTTAATCATTGAGCCGATAAAGCTTGCCTGATTATCCCCAATAGCAACAGCTACAGGAATTCCATCAGGTAAAAATTCGCATTTAGTAGTACCTGCAATTCTTGTGTTTTTTATTACTTTTGGTAAAACCTCAGGGTCAATACCAGCTTCTAAAAGAGCAATGTTATCAAATTGATGATGTCTTAAATCATAAAAACCAAGACTTGCCGCATCGCTTGAGTGGGTAACAGGAGTAGAGTCAGTTAAATGTGAAACGATGTAATCGTGAATAGTTGAAATTTTTCTTGCTCTTTTTGGAACAAGTCTGTTTTTCAAATTATAAAAATGCGTAGTAAGACCAAATCCGGTAGCAGCTTTATGACCAGTATTTTCTGTAAGATACTCAGCGTAGGTCAAGCCGCCTTCAAATTTTTCGTTGCCACGTAAATCCTGCCAGGTGAAAAGTGGTGAAGCAGGGGCGTTGTTTTCGTCAAGGTAAAGAATACCGTGCATCTGCCCTGTAACACCTATTGCAGAAACATCGCTACCATCCGTTAATTTAGTTACTGCTTCAATAACAATATCAAGAATAACCTCGGGGTCTTGAAGTCGTGCAAAGTGTAAGTCACCACTTATAAAAGAATCGTTTTTTAATGTGACTTTATCAATAAGTCTGCCACGATTTTCGCTTAAAAGAAGTGCTGTAATAGTTGTTGTTCCTATATCAATACCTAAAATGCTCATAAAATAATATCATCCTAACAAATTGTTGTAGATTGTGGGTCAAGCCTTGTAATAATATCTTGCTGAATAGCAGGGGATAAATCGAGGAAGTTAACAAAAGTACCGTGAATTCTCATAATATAAACACCACTTGGGGCATATTTCTTTGGTTCTGCTAAAACCTTTCTTAAAATTTCAGCGGTTGTAACATTTACATATAAGTAGAATGGTGCAACGTTTTTGTTTAATTCATTAAAGAAAAGTGGCTTCATAACCTTGTTTTTGAATTCAATGCCCTTGCTCTCATATGAATCAGTTGTGAAATATTTAGGGTCAATACCAAAGTGAGAGGCGTAACCACCACACATTTTTATGAATGGTAATTTCATTAATGAAAGAGTTCTGAAGCCTAAACCATTTTGTGCTTCGCCGTAAAGAGGGTCAACACCATAGTTTAACATATCTCTTGATTTTCTACCGCAAGGCAAAGCACCAACCCAGTAACCATAAAGCAAGTGTGTTGATGGTGTAGAAAAGTCAGGTCTGAAGTTATTGCCCAAGTAGTTCTTTTTACTTCTTACCATATCAGCAATTTTATTAGTTATTTCAACTGCTTCATTATCCGCAGTTTCATTGTTGTTACCAAATTTTGGTGCAGAGAGTAAGAATTCTCTTAATTCTTCGTCACTCTCAAAATTATTTTTCAAAGCATTTAAAAGACGCTCTGCATCCTGTGGACGTTCATTTAACAATTTATCAATAGCTGTGAATGAATCTGCGACAACGCTTGTGCCGTGAATAAGGCAACCACTGCCGTTATATTTTGTACCTTGATTTTTAATATCTCTTACATCGTAGCCAGTTTCAATACCACCCATAACTGTGCTTAAGAATGGAACTGGTAAATGAGAAATTGCCCTTGAAGCACCATTTGCAGATTTAATCATTTCGTCACAGAAATATTCTGCATTTTTATAAAATCTTTCACGGACTGTTTTTAAAAGTGTTAATGCATCTGCGTTACCTGATGGTAAATCACAGATTTTTTTACCTGTAACAGTTGAGTAACCATCATTTAACGTGAGTTCTAAAATTTTACCTAAGTTAAACCAGCTGTTAGTTGTGTTGGCGTTGTCTTTACCCATAATGAGTGGCTCCTGACAACCAGCAATTGATGTATCTTTAATATCAGCGATATCAACGCCTGCTTCTGAGAGTACCTCATAAAGAGAATCATCATTAAAGAGTGATGGTGTAAGGCAACCAGGTGTGAATAAAAATCTGCCTAATTCTTCGTATAACTTGTCTGGTGTATTTTTATGTAATTTAACTGAGAGAATTGGCTGTGGTAAATTCATATCGTAATAAGCATCTAAAAGTGCATAGGTAGTGTCATTTGTTAAATCGTTACCATTTTCATCACGACCACTTACAATTAAGTTCTGTGAAATTGCCCAGCTTCTGTCACCAACGTTGAAGAATACAAGAAAATGCTTAAGAAGAGCTGCGGTTGTTTCTCTGTCGGTGTTACTCATTTTTCTGTATGGCTCAAAAATTCTGTCTGCATTACCAACTGAGAATGCGAATGGGTTTGGCGCTTGCTCTAAGCACATTGTCTGCCATAAAAGAATGTAACTCTGAATTGCTTCATAAAGTGAAGTTGCTGGTTCAAATGGCACTTTACTTAAAGTGTCAACCATAAGCTTTAATTGTTCTTTACGTTCACCCTCTGCACCCTTGAGTTTTTCTTCTGCAATGCTTTTATATCTTTCTGTAAGTAAAAGCAAAGCTTCTAAAGAAATTTTCATAGCTTCATAGTTTTCTTTTTTATCGTCACTGCAAGAGGATAATTTTTCATCAATATCTGCTATGAGTTTTTTTACACCGAATTTTAAAGCCACTCTCATATCCGGAATTAAGTGACCGGTAACCTGCTCAATGAAAAATGCAACTTCACCAGTTAAGTTTTCACAAGAAGCATAAACCTCTGTGAGTTCTTTAACATAAGGTGTGTTTTTGTCAATTTCTCTTAAAGCTTCAATTCTTTCTTTTGTGAATTCTTCTGTCACAGTAATATCATCGTAAACTGCAGTAGGATCGCAGTAACCAGCAAAAGTTTCAACTTTAAAAGTAGGGTTAATGAGTGCATAGCTTCTTGCAAAGGCATCACGCTGAGTACCTGCAAAAATAGCGTTATCACTTATTGAAAGAGGTAATACTTTAACAGCTTCTTTGAATTTTAAAGCAGCCTTTTTCATAGGAGAATACATTTTATATTCTTCTTCAAATTTACTTTCAGTTTCTTTAATGATAAACCAACCAGTAAGATTATCAATAGCTCTTTCTTCTTTGAATAAATCGTTTGCCATCTGAGTTAATTTTGTTGCATCAAATTCGTACATAATACATCACCTTATGTTTTTATAATTTTTAAATTGTTCTTTTCTAATTCGGTTTTTAAAATATCAACTT
>JAZNCY010000019.1:0-3935 GCA_045587825.1 Acutalibacteraceae bacterium | reverse complement strand
AACATTTGAAGGTGGCGCCTGGGAATATGTTGAAGCAGTTGATGAATATTACCTTCACGTTTTCACAAAAGGTCAACCAGACTTAAATATGGATAACCCTAAGGTTCGTGAAGAAGTTAAGAATATTATGAAATTCTGGCTTGATATGGGTGTTGACGGCTTCCGTGAAGACGTTATTACATACATCTCTAAAAAAGAAGGACTTCCAAATGGTATTCCGATTCCTGTTGCTTGTGGTATGGAGCACTACAACTGTGGCCCACACCTTTATGAATACCTCAAAGAATTCCACGATGACGTTCTTTCAAAATATGATTGCTTTACAGTTGGTGAAGGTCCTCTTCTTACAACTGACAGAGCACTTAAATTTGTTACTGAGGGTGAAGGTCAGGTTCTTAAAACAATGTTCAGCTTCGACCATCTTGAAGCAGACTGCTTTATGACTGACTGGATTAAAACTCCATTTAACCTTAAAAAGATGAAGAAGTGCTACCAGAAATGGTATGACGCTATGAACGGCAAGGCTTGGCACACACTTTACCTTGAAAACCACGACCACCCACGTATTGTTGACCGTTATGGTAGTTTAAAATACAGAGTTGAAAGTGCAAAAATGCTTGCAACAATGTGCTACTTACAGAAAGGTACTCCATTCATTTATCAGGGTCAGGAAATCGGTATGACAAATATCGAGCTTCACTCAATTGATGAATTCAAAGATATGATTACCTTTAACAACCAAAAGATGTTTAACAAGCTTGGTATCAAGGGCGACAGATTTGTTAAAATGGCAAACAAAGGCTCACGTGAAAACTCAAGAACACCTGTTCAATGGGATGACTCAGAATATGCTGGTTTCTCAACAGTTGAACCTTGGTTTAACTTAAACCCTAACTACAAAGAAATTAACGTTGCTGCAGCAGAAAAAGACCCGGACAGTATTCTCAACTATTACAGAAAGCTCTTAAAATTCAGAAAAGACAACGAAGTTGCTATTTACGGTTCATTCAAACAATATTATGAAAACAATAAAGAACTCTTTGTTTACGAAAGAGAGCTTGACGGAGTTAAATTACTTGTTATTAACTCATTCGTAGAAAACGAAGTTGAATTTAAAGCACCACAAGGCTTCGACCTTACTAAAGGTGAGCTTGTACTTTCAAACTACAACTACCCTGCTACAACTGGTAACGGCTTTAAAACAAAACCTTACGAAACAAGAGTTTATCTCTTTAAATAAAAAAATAACCGAGTGGAAACCACTCGGTTATTTTTTTATTTTTTAATTTCTAAATCAGCATAAACTGGGAAATGGTCAGAAACGTAACGTTCATCGATACCAGCAGTTACAACCTTATAGCTTAATGCTTCAAAGTTATCGTTCACCATTACATAGTCAATAATATCACCCTGATGCTTTGATGGTTTTGTATCGTGATATGTAAGATAAATCATATTATCTTCTGCTTCAAATTTTGTATCATAAAGTTCTTGAATAAACTGTGTATAGTTTTCGCTACCCTCTTGAACATTCATATCTGCAGTAAACACAACTGGTAAATCTTTATATTCTTCAATAAAAGATAAAATCATTTTTACACTTTCTCTTCTTGCTACTACACCTTCGTGGTCGAAATGAGAGTTTACATGAAGATATTGTTCTTTTGTTTCTTTATTTTCGAGTACTGCCCAGGTGCAAATACGATTACAAGCAGCATCCCATCCAAGAGATGGTTTGTCAGGTGTTTCTGAAAGCCAGAAATTGCCACTGTCTATAAGATTATATTTATCCTTCAAATAAAATAAAGCGCAATATTCACCCTGATTATCGCCATCATCACGAGCAACACCAACGTAGTCATAATCTGTAAGAGTTTCTTTTAATGTTGCCATCCACTCTGGTGTTGCTTCCTGGACACCGATTGAATCGGCTTCACTTTTCACCATTGTTTCAGTAACAATACCGATTCTGTCTTCCCAAGAGTCACGACCAACATTTGTGCAACGGATATTAAAACTCATTATTCTGATTGTATCATCTGATTTTTTTGTTTCAAAATCCTGAATAACTTCTGGCCAGTCTTTGTAAAAAAGAACTCCTGCTGTAATGCCAATCGCTAAAATTAAAACGATTGAAACAATACTGATAATAATTTTTTTGTTTTTAAACATTACTAAACCCCTTTAAAAATTCATATTCAAATTTT
The DNA here is from genome assembly GCA_045587825.1 of Acutalibacteraceae bacterium. Classification (GTDB taxonomy): domain Bacteria; phylum Bacillota; class Clostridia; order Oscillospirales; family Acutalibacteraceae; genus DTU089. The sequence goes on along the minus strand of JAZNCY010000019.1, from coordinate 1,728 downwards.
TATATTCACTTAAAAAATCTTTTAAACTTTCAAGCATTTTTTCTATACCACCATTTGAATTACTTTCGCAATTCACAACTAACAATGGCTCGTGAAGGCTGAGTCTCATAAGAAGCCAGCCATCGCCTTTTTTATTATCAAAATTAACCTTTACACCTTCAAAATTGAGTTTAACACGTTCAATTCCTTTAGTGTTATCCGAGAATTCTTTAAAATCCTCTAAAACTGCATTACCATAAGTTACAAAATCTTCTTCAGTGATTTTAATTCTGATTTCTTTTTCTTCAGCTGGTGTTTTAAGTTTATTTAAAATATCGCCTAATGTTTTACCTTGCTTTCTTAATGAAGCGGTTAATATAACAATCTGTGTTGCAAGGTATGCACCATCATCAAGATAATAATTATCTTTAAATGCGGCGTGACCAGAGGTTTCAATCGCAAGAGGTGCTACATTACCCTCCTCAAATGTGAGGCGTTTAGCTTCATCGATTACGTTTTTATAGCCTCTTTTAAATCTTCTGTGAATTCCACCTAATTCTTCCTCAATAAACTCAGTTAAGCCATCAGATGTAACTGAATCGGTTACAATAATTCCGTTAGGATAATCTTTAAGAGCAATATATGAAGCAAGCGCTACCAATTTATTACGGTTAATAGGTTCGCCGTTACTATCTACACAAGCAGAGCGGTCACAGTCCGTATCAAAAATTACACCTAAATCCCCGTTAGCTTTTTTAGTTGCTTCTGAAATCAAATCCATAGCCGCTTTATTTTCAGGGTTTGGCTGATGTGTTGGGAAACGGCCATCTGGATGCACAGCGATACTACCAGAAGTGTCTGCACCAAGTGGATTTAAAACGTCTTTAATATAAAATTCACCAACGCCGTTACTTGGGTCTACAACAATTTTAAGGTCTTTCAAAGGATGGTCATAATCAGGCGCATTAACACCTTTTTTAATCATTTCACGAAGGTCCTCGCAATACTTTGCCATATTACCTAACTTTTCAGTAGCACCTTTAAAATCGCCTTTAGTCCATATTTTTGTTGAAGCACGTGTTAAAATTGCCTTAATATCATCACCAGAAAATCCACCTTCTCTTGTAAAGAATTTAAGACCATTCATATTCATTGGCAAATGACTTGCAGTAATTTCTATTGCTGCATCTACGTCAAAATTGATTATTGACATAAACATAGATGGTGTTGAAGAAAGTCCGCAATCATATACTTTATAACCCATAGCAAGAAGCACATTTTCAACAACATATTTAATGCTGATTGAAGAAATCCGAGGGTCATAGCCTATTGCTACTTTTAAATCTTCATATTTACCTATTTTTCTTTCTAAATGATTAGCAAACGCCCAGGTAATTGATTGAAGTCTCTCTGCTGTTAAATCTGCAGGCTTTCCATCAGTTGAGAAAGCTGAACCACGGATATCTGTACCACTTTTCAAAAACATTAAATCAGTCAAAATAATCGCTCCTTCCTACTATGTAAGTTACACGTTCAGTCTTGTCAGTTGGCACATCAAAAGTTGATTCGTGAAAACGTGACAAAACTTTAAAACCAGCGTTTTCCACTGCATTTGTCAATTCTTCATCAGTATAAGCTTTTTCTTTAAAGCTCTCACCTAATCTTAAATAATCTTCCCCATTTTTAACAAAAAAGTCAAGGTTGATATTTACAGTTTTTTCATCCTCAAGTAATGTATTACGCCAGGCA
>JAZNCY010000018.1:0-6129 GCA_045587825.1 Acutalibacteraceae bacterium | reverse complement strand
CTATGTCTTTAAGGCAAAAAATGCTATAATTAATAAAAAGGACTTGCTTTTATAGCGAGTCTTTTTTATGTTTAAAATTAAATAATACCAAAACAAACACTATAGAATAAATATTCAACCCTCAGTAGAAAAATATCGTTTTACAAGTTATTGCTCGCATAAAAGTCCTATGCTATACTCTAATCGAGCTCAAAAAAGTGCACTTCACTGTATTCAGGAGGCAAATAATGAATATTGGAAATAAAATAAAAAAACTTCGTAAATTACGGGGAATAACACAGGAACAGTTAGCCGAAAGCATCGGAATTTCTTTTCAGGCAGTCAGCAAATGGGAAAACAATATTGCTCTTCCAGATATTACTCTTGCCCCTATTTTAGCAAGTTATTTTGGTGTATCTATGGATGAATTATTCGACTTCAATCTAAAAGAAATCGAATATGAGGTTGATAAAATAACAACTGAAGCGTATAGGTACAGAGAAAGCGATCCTATAAAAAGCAGAGAGATACTCGAAGCTGGTTTAAAAAAATATCCCGAAAATGACCTCTTGTTAAATAATCTGCTTTATGTTTTGGACTATTCAAAAAAACCAGATGAAACAATTGCTCTTGCAAGTAAGCTCATTGAAAAGACTAACCGCAGTGATGTAAAATATGATGCACTCCGCTTCCTCGCTTACGCTTATAAGACAAAAGGCGATATCAGAAGTGCAGGGGCTGCCATTGAACAAATCCCAGAAATATATTTCACAAAATTAACAGAAAAAGCGTTTCTTCTATCAGGAAAAGCGAAATTTGAAGCTGCTGAAAAGCAAAAATGGATTTCTTTAGAAAATATGATTCAAATGATGTGGAAAATGGCAGAATGTTACGAGGGTGATGGAAACATAGAAAAAGCCATTGATGAAACTGAAAAAGCATTAAATCTCGTTGTTGTCGTACAAAACCCCAAATTTGACTCTTATATTGAATATTTCAACAGTCAGATAGAACGCCTGAAAACTAAACTCTAAATAATATTTCAGGAAAAAATATAACAAAATAAATCTCTGGGTAGCACCAAACTACTCAGAGATTTTGTTTTAATAATTATTTTCTACTGCAGTGCCTATTGCTTTAAGAAGCGAATCTTCGTGTGTTAATGATAAATCGCAGTTATAATGCCAAATCATTACACCGCCGAAACCGTTATTTATGGCATATTCTGTTTTCTGCTCTATTACTTCAGGAGTATTAAACCAGAAATCTTTATTTGTTTCGTCACAATGATACCAGCCGTTTTCATCTATTTTTTCATAATAACCATTATAACCATACCAGTAGCCTGACATATCGGTAGGTCTTGAGTAAAAAGGAAGACCGACATTTACTTTTTCTTGTGGTATACCATGAAGTCCGACTGTATTCACAAGCTTAACAGTTTCTTCGTAAGTTGCGTGCTTACCTTCTTCATCATTAAAGTCATAAACCATAAGTTCAAAAGTATCAACCGCTTCAATTGCAGATAAACTAAATTTTATATTCCAGTCACTACAAGCAACGCCCAATGTATAATCTCCTAACTTTTCATTAAGAGAAATTAAAAATTTGTTATATTCTTTCCACGCATTTTTTGAAAGTGGATATTCATAATCAAAATGCACACCGGTAAAGTCATATTCTTCTAAAATTTTAATTATATTATCTTCTAAAACACCACTTGTAAAAGCCTTGTTATATTCATCACTTTGTGCTTCCATCTGCTCTTCCCACACATCTGACTCTGTATGCCATTCCGGACCCAAAAGATTAAGAGTTATATTAATGTCTCTTTCACCGATTGCTTTACGTATATTTTTAAGAGCTGTTTCCAACTTTACTTTATCGTAAACTATATTACCCTTATTATCAAACGAAGCACACTCGAAAAGAATAACGTCTGTAACAATATCAAAATCTTCAGAATAAAGACTATCCGCCGATTGAACATAATCCCCTCTTATGTAAGTAGTAACTTTAAAGTTTTCTACTTGTTTTTCTTTACCACCTACATCAAAGCCTAAAAATGACGTTACAATAGTTGCAAGTGACGTAAAAAAAGCAACAACGCTCATAAAAAATGCAGACATAAAAATTTCTCCTTTGTTTTTTACTATATCTATATTTACAAAAACATGGGCATTTGTCAAGTTTATTTGAAAAATTGTTTTATTAGTGATATAATAAACTAAAATTTACTTTTGGAGTAGATACTATGAATATTTTAGTTATCAATGGTAGCCCTAAGGGTCAAAACAGTATTACTTTACAAACTACAAATTATTTAAAAATTTTACACCCTGAGCACGAGTTTTCTGTTCTTGATGCAGGGCAAAAAATCAAAGCATTAGAAAAAGACTTCAGTAAAGCAATTGAAGAAGTTAAAAAAGCAGATTTACTTGTTTTCTCTTACCCTGTTTACACCTTTATTGCGCCTTGTCAGCTTCATAAATTTATTGAGCTTTTAAAGGAAGCGAATTTAGATTTAAGCAGTAAATTTGCAACACAGTTTACAACTTCAAAGCATTTTTATGATATTACAGCTCACCGATATATTAAAGACAACTGCTTTGATTTAGGCTTAAAATACATAAACGGACTTTCTGCCGATATGGATGATTTGTCAACTGAGCAAGGTCAGAAAGAAGCAGAAGATTTCTTTGATTACGTTATGTTCAATATCCAGAATAACATTTATGAAAAAGAAATTAAAATAAATTCTCTTGCTACATTAACAAAGGCAGAAGTAATTGAATGTGCAGACGAAAAGACTGGCGATGTTGTTATTGTTGCAGACTGTGACGAAAGTGACGAAGCACTTAAAAATATGATTGCACGCTTCAGAGCAAAATGCACTAAAAAGACAAGAATTGTAAATATTAAAGACTACCCATTCAAGGGTGGCTGCCTTGGTTGCTTCAACTGTGCAGTTTCTGGCAAATGTGTTTATAAAGATAATTTCGATGAATTTTTAAGAAACGATATTCAGAAAGCAGAAGCAATTATTTATGCCTTCTCAATCAAAGACCATTCAATGGGCGCTCGTTTTAAAATGTATGATGACAGACAATTCTGCAATGGTCACAGAACTGTTACAATAGGTATGCCAATTGGTTACCTTATAAATGGTTATTTAAGTGTTGAAGAAAACTTAAGAACAATTATTGAAGCAAGAGCAGAGGTTGGTCACAACTTCCTTTGTGGCGTTGCTTCAAACGAAGAAGAAGTAAATGAAAGCATTGATAATTTAGCAAAAAAATTAGACTATGCTTTAGAAAAGAAAATACTTTTACCACAGAATTTTTACGGCATTGGTGGTATGAAGGTATTCAGAGATTTAATCTGGATTATGCAGGGTATGATGAAAGCCGACCACAAATTCTATAAATCTCATAATCAATACGACTTCCCACAAAAACAGTGGAAGAGAATGTTAGCTATGTATTTAGTTGGTGGTTTACTTTCTTCAGAAAAGCTCAAATCCAAAATGGGCGACAAAATGAACGAGGGAATGTTAATGCCATATCAGAAAGCACTTGAGAGTGCAAAGAAAAGAATGGATAAATAATAGTTGTTAGTTGTTGGCTGTTAGTTATTAGCGATTAGAAAAAGAACAAAATTCTATCATTTTTAGTTTACGAAAACTTTAAATGATAGAATTTTTGTATTTATATTTAATTCAACTTTCAATTTTATAACTTTTATAAAGCCAGTAGCACAATAAAAGATACGGTAATATACCTAAAATACTACTTGAAGCACCTATTCCTAAAGAAAAACTCTGCACAATAGTTTCAGTACCCGCTTCCTGAACATTATTTTTAACTGAATCAGGAAGTTTCTCGTTCAAATCTTTAATAAATCCGACTATAAAAACAACCAGCATTGCAATACTTGGTACAAACCAAAATTTGTTAATTTTTTGTCTGTACTCTGAAAATTTCGGAACACAGTTCACTGCTACAAATACCAACAATGATATGTACACAGCAAGATTAATAAAAGCTACAACTGAAACCGATAATATATTAAGAATTATGTTTACTATTCTATAAAGAACCTGACAACCCATAACACTAACTAAAAACAAATCTTTTTTACAGCGAATCATAGAAATTGATAAAAGTGCTTCAACCCCACACGAAATGATAAACACTAACATTCCTGTAAATTCAATTTCCATATTTAGCATATGAAAATTTAAAAATTGTAATGGTATTCCCATTATTAAAACTACAAGCGTAATCCAGCCGTAAATTTTCATAATTTTTTCTACTGTTTTTTGTTTCATAATAATTCACCCTTTTATAATTTTTCTCCCAATCAGACATTGGTCTGTAATTTCATGATATCACATAATATTTATATTTTCAATAACAAAAACAACGATAAGTTGCACACTTATCGTTGTTTTCGTTTTGTATTGGCATTTTTATATTTAAAGATTATATAAATTAAATTCCCTTTCCAATTCAAAATATATAATCATTATTTTATAGATTATAATGTATCTATATATCTGCAAGCAGCAAGTGCTGCTGAAGCACCGTCTGCAGTTGCAGTTGTAATCTGGCGAATAGACTTTTTACGACAGTCACCTGCAACGTAAATACCTTCTGTTTTTGTAAGGCAAGCTTCGTCAGAATCAAAGTAACCGTTACCATCAAGTGAAGCCATATCAGCAAATGCACTGTTAGCAGGTTCAAGACCAATAGCAACAAAAAGACCATTTAAAGAAACATCTTTTTCGCCATCTGTTGTGTGCTTTAATGTAACTCCTGTTAATTCATCGTCACCTTTTAAGTCACTTACAACAACGTCTGTCATAAATTCAACGTTAGATTTTGCTTCAAGAATTTCAACTAATCTTTTTTCACCAGTCATATATGAAAGATTCTGGAAAACGTAAACCTTTTCACAAATATCTGAAAGAAGAACTGCCTCTTGTAATGCAGAGTTACCGCCACCTACAACGCCAACTGTCTGACCATTATAAAAAGCACCGTCACAAACTGCACAGTAAGAAATACCCTTACCTGTAAGCTCGTTTTCTCTCTCTAAACCTAATTGTCTGTGTTTAACGCCAACAGCAATTACAACTGCTTTTGCTTCATATTTTTTGTCCCCTGCAAAAACTAATTTTCTTGAGCCTTCATTTATAATGCCAGTAACCTTTTCCATTTCAACTTCTGCACCCATAGCTAAAACCTGGTCAAGAAGCTTGTCTGCAAATTCGTTACCAGTCATTTCAGGAATGCCAGGGTAATTTTCGATTTTTGGTGAAAAAGTTACCTGACCGCCGAATGTGCTTTTTTCTATAACAAGAACGCTTTTGCCTGCTCTTAATGCATAAAGCGCAGCAGTAAGTCCCGCAGGACCTGCACCAATTATGATTATATCTTTCATTATAAAATCACCTTTAAAATATCGGTGTCTGCAACTTAATTAAGTCACAGACACCCGTTAAAAATTTATGGGTTTTAAATATAATTACATATTTTCAATGAACTCTTTAACTGCTGGTAAATCAGAAATAACTGTTGCTTCGTCACCATTGTAAATTACAAGGGAAGGTGCTTGTTTTAAGCCGAGTTTCTTAGCAAGTTCAACATTATCTTCTACAAAGAGTTTTTCATAAGAAATACCCTTCTGGTCAAGAAGCTGAGCAGCAATTTTACATTTTGGGCAAGTTTTTGTTGCGAAAAGTGTAAATGTTGCATCTGCTACAGCTACCGGAGCTTTTGCTTCAGTTTCAGGACAGCAGTGAGCGTGATCAACTGTTCTTTCTGCTTTTTCGTAGCTTGAGTGAATAATATCATAAACTCTTCTGTCTTTGAACTCTTGAGCTTTACCATCATTGAAGTTCTGAACAGGACGATAGTAACCAGTAATACGGCTATAAACTTCTGTTGTTTCACCACAGTCTGGGCAAGTGTAAACTTCACCTTGAATGTAACCGTGGTTACAGCAAACTGTGTATGTTGGTGAAATTGAGTAGTAAGGAAGTCTGTAGTTATCTGCAATTTTCTTAACAAGATTTGCAGCAGCTTTCCAGTCAGGAAGCTTTTCACCTAAGAATGCGTGGAATACTGTACCTGATGTGTAAAGTGT
>JAZNCY010000017.1:0-1594 GCA_045587825.1 Acutalibacteraceae bacterium | reverse complement strand
GCTATTGACGATATGATGAACGAAATTATGGGTATTCTTGCTCTTTGCATTGATGGACAAGACCCAGCAACTTGCGAACCAGCTCACGAGCATTCTTGTGGCGGTAGCTGTGAAAGCTGCGGCGGTTGCCACTAATCCTTTAAAATTTTTTTAGAAATCAAGCGTTGTTGAGGTGTACTATGGCTGGTCTTTCTCCGATGATGGAGCAATATTTTCAGATAAAACAGAATTATGCTGATACTCTGTTATTCTTCAGGTTAGGCGATTTTTATGAAATGTTCTTTGAAGATGCTAAAATTGCATCTAAAGAGCTTGAATTGGTCCTCACCGGTAGAGACTGTGGTCAGGAGGAAAGGGCACCAATGTGTGGTGTGCCTTTCCACAGCGCTGACAGTTACATAGCAAAGCTTGTGTCACGTGGCTACAAGGTGGCTATCTGTGAACAGGTTGAAGACCCTGCAACTGCAAAAGGTATTGTAAAAAGAGATGTTGTAAGAATTGTAACACCTGGTACTGTTATTGAAAGCAGTATGTTAGATGAAGGTAAAAATAACTTCTTAGCATCTGTTTATATTACAGATAAATCCTGTGGTGCAGCATTTGTTGACGTGTCAACTGGTGAAGTTCACCTTGATTCATTTAACGATGGTTCAGATGCGGCACGTCTTATGAATCAGCTTGGTTGTTTTAATCCAAGTGAAGTACTCCTTAACAAATACGCTTCTTCAATCAAAGAAGTTACAAGGTTCTTAAATGATAGACTTTCTGCAAGAACACAAGTTTTAAGCGAAAGTGATTATGACGAAGAAATCTGCAAAAAAAAGGTTGTTTCTCATATCAATGAAGATTCAGAAGATTTTCAGGAATTTAACAGAAATAACGCTTTGCTATTAGCGTTTGGTTCAGCGCTCAATTATTTAGAGAATGCACAAAAAACAAAAATAGAAAACATAAACGAGGTTGAGTTTTTCGGTGCTGATAAATTTTTAAGTCTTGATTTAACTGCAAGAAGAAATTTAGAGTTAACCGAAACACAAATTCGTCGTGAGAAAAAGGGCAGTCTTTTGTGGGTTTTAGACCATACAAAAACTGCGATGGGTAAAAGACTTATAAGAAACTGGGTAGAACAACCTTTACTTAGTTACCCGTTAATTTCTGCAAGGCAGAACGCCGTAGAAGAATTAGTTAACGACACAATTCTTTTAGATACAGAAATGTCACTTCTTTCAGATATGTATGATTTAGAAAGAATTATGACACGTATTGTTTACGGCACAGCAAATGCAAAAGAACTTCGTACGTTAAGCCTTACTATTGATAAATTACAGGGCATAAAGTCATCTTTAAAAGATGTCAAATCAAAAATGCTTAATGAAATTTATGATGAAATTGATTTATTGGAAGATATCAATTCACTCATAAATGCTTCAATAGTTGACGAGCCACCACTCACAGTAAGAGAGGGTGGGATGATAAGAAAAGGCTACAACGAAGAACTTGATTCTCTTCACGATATCGTTTCGAACGGCAAAGGCTATTTAACAGCTGTTGAACAGTCAGAGCAAGAGAAAACAGGTATCAAAAAACTTAAAAT
>JAZNCY010000016.1:0-9600 GCA_045587825.1 Acutalibacteraceae bacterium | reverse complement strand
AGCGTGTTTTATTGCTTATGCCGCATCATATGTAGGCAGAATCAACTACTCAGCCGCTTTACCCGATATTTTAGAAGAAGGGCTTTTTACTAAGTCACAAGCTGGTATTATAGGCTCTGCCTTCTTTATAGTTTACGGATTTTTTCAGATTATAAACGGATTTTTGGGCGACAAAATTTCACCTTTTAAAATGATTATTTTAGGAACGTTTCTTTCTGCTGGTGCTAACACAGTAATGACCTTTTGCACCACTAACGTTTCTATGGCGATTGTCTGGGGCTTCAATGGCTTTGCACTCTCACTTTTATGGGCAGCAATTCTTAAAATTTTAGCAAATATTATTAATTACGATATGCGTTCTAAGGCGTGTCTTAATATTTCGGCTACACTCCCTATTGGTACAGTGCTCGCTTATATTTTAGCATCTGTTTCAATTAACTTTTTCAACTGGAAATATGTTTTCTACACCTCTACTATTGTGCTTCTTTTCTCTGGTGTTTTCTTTACTGTTACTTACATTCTTTCTAAAAAGCACATTAAAGAAGTTGAAATTACAGCACCACTTAATAATAACAAAAAAAGTGAGCAGACTAAAAATGCAGGTAAATTCTTACCACTTTTCCTCTCTGCCGGACTTCTTTTAGTTTTACCAGCCGATGCAATTCACGGCGCTATTAAAGAGGGTATTACCACTTGGGTACCAACTATGATTACAGAAACTTATAACACCCCTGTTGCTTTTTCTGTATTTGTTTCAATAATTCTTCCAATAGTAAATTTAAGTGGTAACTATATTGTTACACCTTTATATAACAAGGTATTCAAAAAAGATGAATTAAAAACTGGTGCCGCTATTTTAGCATTTGTTTTAATTCCATTTGCATTCCTCATATTTATGAAAAACTTACCAGTTGTTGTAAGCGTTATTCTTTTAGCGCTCGGCACTACTGCAATGCACACCTTTAACTATATGATTATTACTTTAGTGCCAATGCAATTTGCAAAATATGGCAAAACTGCAACTGTTACGGGTGTTATGAATGCTACTGCTTACATAGGCTGTGCCGCAGCTACTTATGGCTTCGGTATTATTTCAGATAACATTGGCTGGAATGGTACTGTTATCGTGTGGATTGTAATTGATATAATAGCTTTACTCTTCACCACACTCAATATTAAAAAATGGAACAGGTTTAAAAACAATGAATGTTTATGATTTTGACAACACAATTTACGATGGTGAAAGTGCTTTTCATTTATTCAGATTCTTTTTAAAAAAAGATAAAGGACTTATAACCTTTTTACCAGCCGTAGTTACTGCTTTTACAAAATACAAGCTCGGTAAATTAACAGTAGAAGAAGCTATAAATAAATACGCCCAAAGAGCACTTGATTACTATATAGAAAATCCTCACTACAAAAATTGTATGGAGGAATTCTGGGATGAACACGAAAAGAATATAAAACCATTTTACGAAAAAGTAAGAAAAGATGATGATTTAATTCTTTCTTGCTCACCAGAAATTTCATTAAATGAAATCTGCAAGAGATTAGGTGTAAAAAATTATCTTGGTACTTCTATTAATGAAGAAGAAGGAAAAATCGAAAGACTGTGTCTTAGGGAAAACAAGGTGAAGGCTTTTTTTGAGAGATACCCAGATGCAGAAATTGACGACCTTTACACAGATTCTTTTAACGATAAACCACTTATGGATATAAGTAAACACGTTTATTTAGTAAAGGGAAATAAAATCAAAAAAATCAAATAATTATTCTAAATCACCCTTTTCGGTAATATATATTACTGAAAGGGGATTTTTTTATGATAACAGATGAAAAAAAGACAAGTTTACTTCCACACAACTGCATTTTAGAGGACAGACGTACACTTTCAGTTACTGGCGTTAACGATGTTGACAGCTTTGACGAGCAGACCATTGTAGCAGTAACCGATTTAGGTGAGCTTACCATTCGTGGTGAAAAATTACACATTACACGTCTTTCTTTAGAAATAGGCGAATTACAGGTTGAAGGCAATATTGCCGCACTTAGTTACACAGATGTTGCACCAAAAAGCACTTCTCTTTGGGGAAAGGTTTTCAGGTAATGTATTCTTTTGAACAAAGTGAGCAGTTAAATTTATTTTTACTCTCTCTGGGTGCTGGGTTTGTTTTGGGCGTGGTTTATGATATTTTAAGAACAATCCGTCTGACTATTTCAAAAGGTAAAGCTATTATTTTCATTTTTGATATTCTTTACTTTTTAATTTTCTCTTTAGCTACGTTTTTGTTCTTTTTGGCTGTCAATAAAGGCGAATTCCGTTCTTATATGATTTTTGGCGAAATTTTAGGTTTTTTGTTTTATTACATCTCTTTTGGAATAGCCGCAAAAAGCTTTACAGATGCATTTGTTAAAGCAATTCACAAAATATTTTCTTTCCTTTTTAAAATCATTCTTGCACCTTTTAAAGCCATTTTCAGAGTTTTTTCTCAAATAAAAGCAAAAATTTCTCAAATTTTCAAAAAACTTAGCAAAAAATATGAGAAAAATCGAAAAAAACACTTGCCAAAACTCAGGTTATATGTGTATAATTTATTAGGTATATTTGAAAAGCAACGGAATGTCAAAAAGAAGGAAGGTTATAACGATGAAGAAAAAACGTGTTAATAAAAAACGTAAACAAATAAGCATTGTTATGGCTGTACTTTTCGGAGCAGCAATTATTTATTTTGCAGTTTCATTTTTCAACACTAATAAAGAGATTAATGAAAAAAAGCAAGAGCTGAATGAGCTCCAGACTCAATATGAAGAGCAGGTAAAACAAAACGAAGCTCTTCAGCAAACTATTGACGAAAATGACGAAGCGGCCATTGCTGAAAAATATGCAAGAGAAAACGGATATGTCAAAACAGACGAAAGAGTTTATATTGACATTACTCCAGGCACATAATATTTATTTTATTTAATTTATTTTAAAAAAACGAGGTAAGTCTTTCATGGCAGTAGAAATCGGCGAAATCTTAGACGGTAAAGTTACCGGCATTACAAACTTCGGAGCATTTGTTGAACTCCCTGATAAATCAACAGGTATGGTACATATTTCTGAGGTTTCAGACACTTATATTAAAGATATTCACGAAAAATTATCTGAAAACCAAGAGGTTAAGGTTAAGGTAATTGACATTAATGAAAAGGGCAAAATTGCTCTTTCTATTAAAAAGGCTCTTCCAGAGGAAGAAGCTCCTGCACCTAAAAAGACTTATGACAAACCAAAGAAAAGTCAACCACCTGTTTGGACTGGCACTCAAAAAAGCGAGCCAGAAAATATGTCTTTTGAAGATATGTTAGCACGCTTTAAAACAAAGAGTGACGAAAGAATGAGTGATTTAAAGAAAAACACTGCTGCAAAACGTGGTAGCTCTACTCCACGCCGTGGTGGTAACGGAACTCAACGTGGTTTTTAAAAACTGAAAGTACTATTGATTTTTCAATAGTACTTTTTAAATTTAGGAGAGTTTATATGCGAGAAATAGACGTTTCAATTATAGAAAAAGCTGTTGAAGAGCTTTTTATTTCTGCTAATGCAGAATTACCAGCTTCTTTAGAAAACCTTATAAGAAATTCAAAAGAAACAGAAACAAACAAAACTGCAAAAAACATCTTTTGCGATATGTGTAAAAATTTAGACGCTGCAAGAGAGAATGAAATACCTATTTGTCAGGATACAGGAATGGCAGTTCTTTTTATTGAAGTTGGTCAGGACGTTCATTTTGTTGGTGGTAGTTTGAATGATGCTATTAATAATGGTGTAAGAAAAGCATATTTTGACGGCAAAATGCGCTGTTCAATTGTAAAAGACCCTATTCACCGTGGCAACACAAACGATAACACACCCGCTCTCATTCACTACTCAATAGTTGATGGCGACAAGGTTAAATTAACTGCCGCCCCAAAAGGCTTTGGCAGTGAAAATATGAGCAAAATTAAAATGTTCACACCATCTGCTACTGAAGAAGATATTATAAATTTCGTTGTAGACGTAGTTAAAACTGCAGATGCTAACCCCTGCCCACCCGTTGTTTTAGGCGTTGGTATAGGTAGCGATTTCGAAGGCTCGGCAATTCTTTCAAAAAAAGCACTTTGCCGTGATATTTCTGTTTCAAATGAAAATGAATATTACAAAGAATTAGAAGAAAAAATGCTCAAAGAAGTTAATAATTTGAATATTGGTGCTCAAGGCTTTGGTGGAGATATTACTGCATTAAAAGTTAATATCGAAACCGCACCGACACATATTGCAGGACTTCCTGTTGCTGTGAATGTAGGTTGCCACGTGACGAGGCATAAAGAATTAGAAATATAGTAAAAAAGGATTGGTTTTGACCAATCCTTTTTTACTATGTTTTTTAAATATAATTCATCAAAAGTTCCGTAACAAGCACCGCAATGCTCGAAAAAACTGCAACCTTAACAAGACTTCGTTTTAAAAGTCCTGCAACAACCGCAACTATAAAACCAATAGCTGCACTTATATATGAGTCTGTTGCATAAAAGATTGCTGGCACTGTCATTACGCTTAAAACTGTGTATGGCACGTAATAAAGAAATGATAATACATATTTATTCTTAATGGGTTTATTTACAAGCACGAGTGGCACCATTCTCACAAGATATGTAACTCCAGCCATAGCAACAAGATAAATCAAGAATTTAGTGTTATCCATTGTTTTCCACCTCATTCTTTATTTCTTCTATTGTTACAGGCTTAATAAATGCAAATAAAGCACTCGCCACTACCGCACATATTATAACAGTAAATCCTGTTGGAATTTCTTTTAAAACTGGTGCATAGTAAAAAATACAGCTGAGAGCTACAGCCACACCTACACAAAGTGCAGTGTTTTTCTCTTCTTTAATAACAGGCACAACAATTGCAATAAACATTCCATAAATTGCAACGCCTAAAGCAGACGTTACTACTTCTGGTAAAATGTTACCCGCAACAGCACCAGTTAAAGTACCAGACACCCAGCCAATAACAGGAGTTAAGATTAGACCCAGCATATATTTTGTGCCAACTTTTTCTTTGTTAGAAGAAGCAACTGCAAAAATCTCATCGGTATTGCCAAAAGCTATTAAAAATCTGTGTGGCAGCTTTACGCTTTTACCTAACTTTTGTGAAAGCGAAATCGACATAAGCGAATAGCGTGAATTTATAACTAATTGCGCTAATATCAGCTCAATTATTGTGCCACCGCCGACCATTATTGGCACCGCCGCAAGTTGCCCTGCTGAAGTTAAATTTGTAAGAGAAATTAAACCCGCCTGTAAAATAGAAAGACCATTTTCAACCGAAAATATCCCGAATGCAAACGATACAGGAAAATAACCAATGCAAATCGGAAGTCCAGCCTTAATTCCCTTTTTAAAGCTATTTATTTCGTTCATTTTTTGTCCCTTGCATAAATTTGGAATAAAGTTATTTTAACATATATTTCCAATTATTCAAGGGGGAAAAATGCAGAATTCAGAATGCAAAATGCAGAATTAAAGATAAATAATTATAATCGGCTTTGCCCCGAAATTTTTAATTTTTAATTTTTAATTTTTAATTTCAAGACAATTCCGAATTACGCATTACGAATTCCGAATTATTTAAACAACTTCTCATACCACTCCACAACCTTAAACCCCACTTTAAACTTACCTTTTGAGGCAACTATCCTTTTTCCGTCTTCATCTAAATAGTCTTCTAAACTTACGCCGTCATCGGTTTCTATACCACCAGTTGCAACGGGAATACAAAGAGGCGGAAACATAACACACCACCAGTTTTTACCCTCACCACTACCTAAAACTACTTTAACCGATGTATAAGTACCCGCTGGGAAAGTCAAATCTTCATAAGTTCTTGTTGTGTAATACTCTTTACCTAAAGTAATTTTTGCTGTGTAATCGAAGCCATTTTCTTTCAAAACCCTGTTCGCACATTCTTCTAATTCTTCTTTTGAATTTTTAAAATATTCCTCTGCATTTTCTGGTGTAACCTTTGAAGAAAGCAATTCTGTATTTTTCTTGAGAAGTGCATCTCTGACTTTTAATTTTACTTGCTGGTCAATTTCACTGTCACTTTCTGCCAAAATATGAAGTCTTACAACGCTTTCTCTTATTTCACCTGAAACAGATGAAAAATAAGTAATTGAAAAAGCGAGGTAAAGAATAAAAGCTATTATGAGTGAAACTAAAAATATTTTGTCTCGTCTCTCTTTAAACGGATTATATGTATATGTTCTCATAAATAAAACCACCTTTAATAAGAATGTCAGCACTCTCATTATTGGTGGTTGTTCTTGTTTTATTCAGTTATTCTTCACTAATTTTTTCTATGCCACGATTTTTTCTGTTACAAAGGTAAACTTTATCATATTTCTTTTCAAGTTCTGCCTTTGCTTTTTTTGCATCTTCTTCACAAGAGAAAATACCATAAACAGCAGAGCCTGAGCCAGACATACACGAAGCACTTGCATTATGTGTTCTTAAAATATGCTTTATATCTGCTCTGTCAGGCACTTCAATAACCTGTTCAAAAACGTTGTCACAATATTTTAATGCACCTTTAAAATCTTGTTCTAAAAGACATTCGAGCATATCATTATTTTTAGTGTGTTTCAAACTTTCGCCCATAGCATCTATTGCATCATAAGCTTTAACAGTTGAACTGCCACTTTCTGGTTTTACAATAATAATGCTACTTTCATCAATATCAGGGAGTGGTGCTACAACTGTGCCAATATCCTGACAGAGTGCTGTGCCGCCCACTACGCAGAACGGAATATCTGCTCCGACCTTTCCGCCGATAAACATAAGATTTCTTTTACTTGCATTTGTGTTAAAAATCTCATTAAGAGCAACTAACACAGCGGCACCATCTGCACTGCCACCACCAAGACCAGCCTCGTGTGGAATATTTTTTTCTATATGAATGTGAATGCCCTTATTTTTCTTAATATTAAAATGCTCAAAAAATTTAACAGCACATTTATATACAATATTTTTAGAATCAGTTGGCACAGTTTCATCTGTGCAAGAAATGGTTATTTTTTCACCTTTTGTTTTTTCAACTGTTATTACGTCACTTAAGCCGATAGACTGCATAACAGAAAAAATAGTATGATAACCATTCTTTTTAACACCAGTTACGTCTAATATCAAATTTATTTTAGCGTACGCTTCATAAGTTAATTTCATTTTTTTAATCACCTTGTATTATTTTACCATATTCTTTTAATTAAATAAAGATTTTTCGTGGAATTATTTTCTTTTTTGCTATATTAATTTTTAATCTTTTATGATAAAATACTTTATCGTAATCTAAAACTTAGGAACTAGGAATTAGGAAATAGGAATTAGAATTATATTTATAAGTTTATCGTTTCATTTTACTTTTATCTAAATATTAAAATATGAAATACAAATTTACCGATATAGCTCTGATTCCTAATTCCTATTTCCTAATTCCTGTAAATTTTTATACAGGATGGTAATTTATGAATAATATATCTATAATCGACTTACACACTCACACAAAAAACTCACCAGACGGCAACCACGAAGCGTTGTTTATGGCAGAAACTGCCCGTGATAATAAAATTCATACAGTTGCTTTTACTGACCACTGTGAAGTTGACTACTTCTACTCTGATAACTATGACAAGGTTGTTGAAAACAGTTACAGAGACGTTTCAGAAGTAGCAGAAAAATTAAAGGGTCAGATTAACATTTTAAAAGGTGTTGAGCTTGCTCAACCACACTATATTCCAGAACTTGCTGAAAAAATCATAAACACTTATGATTACGACGTAGTTATCGGCTCAATTCACAACTTAAGAAATCAGGAAGATTTTTATAACTGGAAGAGTTTTGATGGTATAGACATCGAAGCCACAATGAATGAGTATTTTGATGAACTCATAAAAATGCTCGAATGGGGTAACTTTGAAATTTTAGCTCACATTACATACCCATTCAGATATATTTTCAACCACTGTGGCTATGTTGAAGATATTGATAAATATAAATCTAAAGTAGATGAGCTCTTAAAGCTCTGCGCAGAAAAGGACAAAGCTTTAGAAATTAATATGGGAGGTCTTAAATACCCTATTAATAAACCTTCACCAGATTTAGAAACAATCAAACGTTATAAAGAGTTAGGCGGTAAGCTTATTTCAGTTGGTTCTGACTCACATTACGCTGAAAGAATCGGTGTAAATATTGATAAGGCTTATGAAATTGCAAGACAGGCTGGCTTTAAATCTGTTGCTACTTTCAAGGATAGAAAAGTGTCAGAATTTGCTATTGTATAATATACAAAATTTGATGCAATCACTTGCAAATTTCACTTTTTCTTGCAATTTAACACGCTGTCAAAATTTGTAAAGTGAGTTACTTTACTTTGTTCAAAACTCTGTCAATTTTGTTCACAAATCAAGCTGAAATCTAAAATCATTTCCTTTTCGACAAAAAAATTGTAAAGTAATTGACTTTACATTGACAAAGTTATGAACATTTTTAAAATTCATATACTGTATATTCATCTGTATATACAATTTGTTAAAAACTAAAACAACAAAAACGGAGGGTCTGTTATGAGAATTTTAGAGTACGTAGTACCAGAAGAATTTTCAAATAGACCCGTTCTTCATTTTTTAAAGGGTCATTTAAAATTATCAACTAAAATAGTACAGTCACTCCGTCACACAGAAGGCTCTGTTACTGCAAATGACAGAGTTGTGAGAATGATTGATAACGTTTATAAAGATGAAACTGTTGTAATAAGAATTCCAGAAAAATCTACTCCCCCACTTCTTTGTGAAATGGATTTGGATATAATTTACGAAGATGAAGATATTTTAGTTCTTAATAAACCAGCTGGAATTTCTGCTCACCCTACACGACGCCACCCTAATGGCACACTCGCTAATGGTGTAGCTAATTATATTATAAAGAATGGCGGAGGCGAAGCGGCAGGCAGAGCAATCGGCAGACTCGACAAAGGTACTTCAGGCGTTATTGTTTTTGCAAAAAATTCACTTTCTGCATTCAGATTAAATGGTAAAATCCAGAAAACATATTATGCCCTCGTAAAAGGCGATATTGCGGAGTCTGGCACTATTGACACACCAATTTACCGACCAGACCCGAATAAAACCCTGAGAGCAGTTTCAACCGAGAGAGAAGATGCTCTGCCAGCAGTAACTCATTGGCAGTTAGAAAAGCGTAATGGTGACAGAGCATTATTAAAGGTAAATATAGAAACAGGCAGAACTCACCAGATAAGAGTACACTTTTCTTCAATCGGTTTCGCTCTTATTGGTGACGATATGTATGGTGGCGAAATCACCGAAAATCTTTCACGCCCTGGTCTTCATTGTGGCAAGGCAGAGTTTGTTCATCCAACGAGTGGAGAGCAGATGATTTTTGAGGCAAAGTTAGCTGATGACATACAAGAGGAATTAGGAAATAGGAAATAGGAATTAGATATTATAAGAATCAAAATATCCTATCATTTTTTGTTGATACTTAAACCAACTTTAAATGATA
>JAZNCY010000015.1:0-2862 GCA_045587825.1 Acutalibacteraceae bacterium | reverse complement strand
ACACAATATTCACACTCTGCAATTAAATCGCTATAACTCTCAATAACTTCTGGTGTGAGTTCTGCATTTGCCCCAGCATCAAGAATAATAAAATTGTTACCATCAACAACAGTAATCATAGCAATTCCTGTAGGCGAATTTTCTGTTATAAAGCCTTTGAAATCAATGTTATTTTTCTGTAATTCATTAAGTAAAATTTTACCATTCGCGTCATTACCTACTGCACCACAAAATGAAACATTACCACCTAATTTTGCAATAGCAACTGCCTGATTTAAGCCTTTACCACCAGCGTTAATCTGAAAATTACTACCAGTAAGAGTTTCGCCCAAATTTGGCATTTGAGGTGAATGTATAACTAAATCAGCATTCATACTGCCGATAACAATAATTTTTTCTGACATAATTCTTAACTCCCCTTGCTTATTGTAAAGATTATATCATAACAACATGAAAAAGTAAATTAACTACTATCCTTATCATTAAAAATTTTTAACCTTTTTGCACAAAAAATGTTGATACCGAAGATAAATTATGTTATTATTACACTACAAAATATAAAATATATATTTATAGGGGGATTATTATGAAAAAGGGTTGCATTTTAAAAATTTTATGTGTTTTTTGTGTACTCACACTTTTATCTGTTGACTTTTCATTAGTCGCATTTGCAGAAGACGGAACTGAAATCGTAGAGGTTGCCGGTGAACAATGTGCGACATATCCTGGTCCGGAAGTTTTTTCTGATGTAATGCTTGATGCACTTACTGATGAAACAGATGAAAGCAATGAAAATAACGAGAACAACGAAAACAATGAGGATGACGATGACCCGTTAAATGTTGATTATTCCGCTTACTCAACTCTTTCT
The DNA here is from genome assembly GCA_045587825.1 of Acutalibacteraceae bacterium. GTDB lineage: Bacteria > Bacillota > Clostridia > Oscillospirales > Acutalibacteraceae > DTU089. The sequence goes on along the minus strand of JAZNCY010000015.1, from coordinate 1,991 downwards.
GACCATGAAAAAGAATATTACGACAAAATTGTATCAACACCAATAGGTGAAACAGTATTCAGAATTGACTATACACCTTATTTAACCAAAGAAGAATTCGAGGCAATTGACTTCCGTGCAATTATGTATGCAGTTTCTTTAGACCACCCAGAAATGTTCTGGTTTCACGGTTATTCTCATAGATATAAATATATTAAAAGCACTGGTGAAGTTGTTTATGTTGAATATACTTTAGTTGGTCCTGTTGTTTTAGGCACATCTGACCCTGTTTATTCACCTTCTGAATATTCGACACGTAATGATGAAATGTGGGTAGAGTTCCATCGAGTTGCCGAAGAATTAAATTTAGCAAATCGCACAAGGTATTCATTCGCTAAAACACTTCATGATTATCTTTGTGATACAGTGTCTTATGTTGTAGATGAAAGATCTTGCTTTGACCCATATGGTACTCTTGTTAACAAGCAAGCAGTATGCCAAGGTTATGCTGAAACATTTAAAATGTTTTGCGATTATTACGATATTCCTTGTGTAAGTCTTACTGGTACTGCTGCTGGTGGTGCTCATATGTGGAATGCTATGCAAATGGAAGATGGTGCATGGTACATTTTAGATATTACTTGGGATGACCCAGAATCTGATAAATTCGACATTTTCACCGACTATTTCCTTTGCGGTCTTAATACAGTTGACGAACATTTTTACAGAAAAGCATTCTGTAAGACACATATTTCTGACGGTTCACCTTATTTACCACAACTTAATTATGCATCGGAAGCACACGGACTTATAGATGATAAATCTTTCAACTCAACTTACAATTCTTACGCTTATGAAGAAGAACAGTATTTGGCACTCTCACCATTTACAGCTCCTAATCACGAAATTTGTTATAATGGTGTAATAGTAAAAGACGTTGTTTTCAGAACTGGTGAACAATTTACAACTTACGATGATAAAACCTGGACTGTAGTTATAATTGGTGATACTGATGGTGATGGGTTAACAACTGTAGAAGATTATTCGGATTCTGTTAATAGAGCACTTCGCGATGATCGTATAGTCAGCACAGCTCAAGATGCCGCTGCAGACGTTTCCCGAGATGGCGTCATTGATGCCTTAGACCTATTTCTCATTCAACTAATGCACACAGGCGGTAAAGATGATATTGAAGTATAATATAAGCGGAGTGAATTTCACTCCGCTTTTGTTTTTATTTTATTTCGTTAGCATAAGGAATGGATTTTGAAGCACCCTCTCCGCTTACTGTTATTGCAGATGCTTTAGTTGCATAGGAAACTGCATTTTCTAAAGTTTCATTTTGCGAAAGCTTTGAAACTAATGCACCGACAAAGGTGTCACCCGCAGAAGTGGTATCTACAACGTTTGTTTTTATGGCAGATTTAAAAATAACTTCATTTTCAACACTATATGCACAACCACGCTCACCAAGGGTTATAATTACATTTTTAACACCCATTTGTTTTAATTTTAAAACCGCTTTTCTTGTGTTTTCTTCGTTATCTGGGTAAATGCCTGTTAAATCGTGTGCTTCGTGCTCATTTGGAATTATATAATCTATCTGAGTAAATATTTCATCGGGCAATTCTTTATATGGTGCGGGATTAAGAATTATTTTTGTGCCCCATTTATTTGCAATTTCACATACTTTTAAAACAGCTTCTACAGGGATTTCTAATTGCATAACACAGTATTCGCATTCCGCAATTAAATCACTATAATTCTCAATTACTTCTGGTGTGAGTTCTGCATTTGCACCTGAATCAAGAATAATAAAATTATTACCATCAACAACAGTAATCATTGCAATTCCTGTTGGTGTTTTTTCTGTTTTAAAGCCTTTAAAATTGACGCTATTGCTCTTTAACGTATCAAGTAATAATTCACCGTTAACATCTTCACCTACTGCACCTAAAAACGAAACGTCACCACCTAATTTTGCAATAGCAACTGCCTGATTTAAGCCTTTA
>JAZNCY010000014.1:0-9867 GCA_045587825.1 Acutalibacteraceae bacterium | reverse complement strand
TGCTCTTATAACTCTTAAATATACACAATCAAACTCAGTTTGCTATGCAGTTGATGGTCAGGCTATCGGCGTGGGTGCTGGTCAGCAATCAAGAATTCACTGCACACGTCTTGCAGGCACAAAAGCTGATACATGGCAACTTCGTCAACACGACAAAGTACTTTCACTTCCATTTAAAGCAGAACTCGGCAGAGCCGACAGAGATAATGTTATTGATGGTTATATCAATAAAAATGAAGAAGACGTTTGTGCAGATGGTATCTGGCAGAAATACTTTACAGAACAACCATCTCCACTTACTAAAGAAGAAATGGACGATTATCTTGCAACTATTACAGGCGTTGCACTTGGTTCAGATGCTTTCTTCCCATTCAGTGATAACATTGAACGTGCTAAAAAGAGTGGCGTTTCATATATTGCTGAACCAGGTGGCTCAATCCGTGATGATTTAGTTATTGAGTGCGCTGATAAGTACAATATGGCTATGGCATTTACAGGAATGAGATTATTCCATCACTAATATTTTTCGGAGGAAATTATGAAAGTAATGGTTGTAGGTGGTGGCGGTCGTGAACACGCTATCATTAAAAAACTTAAAGAAAATAAAGATATAACTAAGATTTTTGCACTTCCAGGTAATGGTGGTATGAAAGACGATGCTGAATGTGTAAACATTGGTGCAAAAGATATTGAAAAAATAGTTGAATTTGCAGTAAACGAAAAAATTGATTATGCTGTTGTAGCACCAGATGACCCACTTGTTTTAGGTGCTGTTGATGAATTGGAAGCAAAAGGAATACCTTGTTTTGGTCCAAAGAAAGATGCAGCTATTATTGAGGGAAGTAAAGTTTTCTCAAAGAACTTTATGAAAAAATATAATATTCCAACTGCACAGTACGAAGTTTTTTCAGATATGAATGAGGCTTTAAAATATCTTGAAACTGCACCAATTCCAACTGTTATTAAAGCAGATGGTTTAGCTTTAGGTAAAGGTGTTATAATTGCTTTCACTTTAGAAGAAGCCAAAAATGCAGTTAAAGAGATTATGGAAGACAAAGTCTTTGGCGCAAGTGGTAATAACATTGTTATTGAAGAATTTTTAGAAGGACCTGAGGTTTCTGTTCTTTCATTTACAGATGGTGAAACAGTTGTTCCAATGATTTCTTCAATGGACCATAAACGTGCACTTGATGGTGATAAAGGTCTTAACACTGGTGGTATGGGTACAGTAGCTCCTAACCCATATTACACAGATGATGTTGCAAAAGCTTGTATGGAAACAATTTTCTTACCTACAATCAAGGGTATGAAAGAAGAAGGAAGAACATTTAATGGTTGTCTTTACTTTGGTCTTATGATTACTAAAAACGGACCAAAGGTTATTGAATATAACTGCCGTTTCGGTGACCCTGAAACACAAGTTGTTTTACCATTACTCGAGAGTGATTTATTCACAATTATGAAAGCAACAACAAATGGTACTTTAAAAGAAACAGAAGTTAAATTCAGTAAAAACAGTGCGGCTTGTGTTGTTATGGCGTCAAATGGCTATCCACAAAAATATGAAACAGGCAAAGAACTCGTAATTTCTGATGATATAAAAAATAACGTGTATGTTGCGGGTGCGAAACTCAGTGACAATACACTTCTTACTGCGGGTGGCAGAGTTTTAGGTGTTACTGCAGTAGCTGATGATTTAAAATCAGCACTTTCATTGGCTTATGAAAGAGTAAATAAAGTTAATTTCTCAAATGCTTTTTACAGAAAAGATATTGGTAAAAAAGCATTAGAGGTCTTGGAGGGTTAAGAAATGGTTTATAGAGTTTATGTTGAGAAGAAGCAAGGTCTTGAAGCAGAAGCTAAGTCTTTAAGATATGACATCCGTCATCTTCTCGGTATTAAGGCTTTAGAAGATGTTCGCATTGTAAACCGTTACGATGTTGAAAATATTGAAAAAGACTTATTCGATTATGCAGTTAAAACTGTATTTTCAGAGCCACAGCTCGACAATGTAAGTGAAGAACTTAATTTTGGCGATGCTACAATTTTTGCAGTTGAATTCTTACCTGGTCAGTTCGACCAGCGTGCAGACTCAGCAGCGCAATGTATTCAGATTATTTCACAGAAAGAAAGACCACTTGTAAAAACTGCAAAGGTTTATGCTCTTTACGGTTCTCTTTCAGCTGACGAAGTTGACAGAATTAAAAAGCATCTTATTAACCCTGTTGAATCACAAGAAGCTTCACTCGAAAAATATGATACATTAAAAGTTAATTATTCAATTCCTGAAACAGTTGAAACTCTTACAGGCTTTATCTCTATGAATGAAGAAGAGCTTGCAAAGTTCGTTAAAGAATATGGTCTTGCTATGGATAATGATGACCTTATGTTCTGTCGTGATTACTTCCGTAAAGAAGACCGTGACCCAACTTTAACTGAAATCAGAATGATTGACACATACTGGTCAGACCACTGCCGTCACACAACATTCTTAACAACTATTGATAACGTTAAGTTCGAGGATGCTTTAATCGAAGAAGCATATAATGACTATATTGGCAAGAGAAAAGAGTTAGGCAGAACAAAGCCTGTTAACCTTATGGATATTGCAACTCTTGCTGTTCGTGTTCTTAAAAAAGAAGGCAAATTAGATAAGTTAGATGAATCAGAAGAAATCAATGCTTGTACTGTTAAAATTGAAGTAGAAGCAGACGGCAAAAAAGAGCCTTGGTTACTTCTTTTCAAAAATGAAACACACAACCACCCAACTGAAATTGAACCATTCGGTGGTGCCGCTACTTGTATCGGTGGTGCTATCCGTGACCCACTTTCAGGTCGTTCATACGTTTATGGTGCTATGCGTGTTACTGGTGCTGGTGACCCACTCAAAAAGGTTAGCGAAACAATGGAAGGTAAGCTTCCACAAAGAAAAATCGTTACAACAGCAGCATCAGGTTATTCATCTTATGGTAACCAGATTGGTCTTGCAACTGGTATTGTTGACGAAATTTATCACGAAGGCTACGTTGCAAAGAGAATGGAAATTGGTGCAGTTATTGCAGCAGCTCCACAAGAAAACGTTCGTAGAGAATGTCCTGCTCCAGAAGATGTAGTTATTCTTTTAGGTGGCAGAACTGGTCGTGATGGTTGCGGTGGTGCAACAGGTTCTTCAAAATCTCACACATTACAGTCACTCGAAAGCTGTGGTGCAGAAGTTCAAAAGGGTAATGCACCAGAAGAAAGAAAGCTTCAGAGACTTTTCAGAAATAAAGAAGCTTGTCAGATGATTAAGCGTTGTAATGACTTTGGTGCTGGCGGTGTTTCAGTTGCTATCGGTGAACTTGCAGATGGTCTTAAAATCAACCTCAATGCAGTACCAAAGAAATATGATGGTCTTGATGGTACAGAGCTTGCTATCAGTGAATCTCAAGAAAGAATGGCAGTTGTTGTTGAACCAAAAGACGTAAAGAGATTCTTAGAGCTTGCAGAAAGCGAAAACTTAGAAGCAACAGTTGTTGCTGAAGTTCAGGCAGAAAAAAGACTCGTTATGGAATGGAATGGTGCAAAAATCGTTGACATCAGCCGTGAATTCCTTAACTCAAATGGTGCTCAGAAGCACATTGATATTATTGTTGAAAAAGGCGAATGCTACGCTAAAGAAGTTAAAGGTTCATTCAGTGACAATATGAAAGAATTAGCTTCTGACCTTAATATCTGCTCAAAACGTGGTCTTTCAGAAAGATTTGACTCAACAATTGGTGCTGGTACAGTTCTTATGCCATTTGGTGGTAAATATCAGAGAACACCAATTCAGGCTATGGTACAGAAAATCTCTATGGAGAAAAAACATACAGATAACTGCTCATTTATGTCTTGGGGTTATAACCCATTCATTACAGAAAAGAGCCCATATCACGGTGCTTACTTAGCAGTTGTTGAATCAGTTTCAAAGCTTATTGCAACTGGTGCTCCATTTAAAGATGTTTATTTAACATTCCAGGAATACTTCCCAAGACCAAACAAAGATGCTAAACGTTGGGGTCAGCCTTTAAGCGCTCTTTTAGGTGCTTATAAAGCTCAGCTCGAATTAGGTATCGGTTCAATTGGTGGTAAAGACTCAATGAGTGGTTCATTTGAAAAAATCGACGTTCCACCAACACTTGTTTCATTTGCTGTTACAACTGATAAAACAGAAAATGTTATTTCACCTGAATTCAAAAAAGCAGGTAGCAAGGTAGTTCTTTTAACACCAGATTACGACGAAAGCGGTCTCCCTGTTACTGCTTCACTTGTTGCAATTTTCAACAAGGTTGCTGAATTAGTAAGAGCTAAAAAGGTTCTTGCAGCTTACACACCAACATTAGGTGGTATCGCAGAAGCAGTTCTTAAAATGTGCTTAGGTAATAAGTTAGGCTTTGCATTTGATTCTGCAATTACATTAAATGATGTATTCAAATACAACTATGGTTCATTCATTCTTGAAGTTACAGATGATGTAACAGACGGCAAAGTTCTTGGTACTACAACAGATAAATGCGGTATTTCTCTTGGTAGTGAATCAGTTTGTCTTTGTGAACTTGAAAATCTTTATGAAGAAAAACTTGAAAGTGTTTATTCTTGCAATATTACTCACGAAGAAAAAGAAATCACAAACTTTGAGTATAGCGTAAGTGAACACAAATCTGCTTCAATAAAGACAGCACAACCTAAGGTTATTATCCCTGTATTCCCAGGTACAAACTGCGAATTTGATAGTGCAAAAGCTGTTGAAGATGCAGGTGCTAAAGCAGAAATTATCGTTATTAACAACTTAACTGCAGATGGTATTTCAAGAAGCGTTGAGAAATTCGCAAAAGCAGTGAATGACAGTCAGATGATTTTCGTTCCTGGTGGTTTCTCAGGCGGTGACGAACCAGATGGTTCAGGTAAATTCATTACTGCATTCTTCAGAAATGATGCTGTAAAAGAAGCAGTTACAAATCTTCTTGATAACAGAGATGGTCTTATGTGTGGTATCTGTAACGGCTTCCAGGCACTTATCAAATTAGGTCTTGTGCCATATGGTAAGATTATTGATACAGATGAAAATTGCCCAACACTCACATATAACACAATTTCTCGTCATCAATCCAAGATTGTTAGAACAAGAATTGCTTCTAATAAATCACCTTGGCTTTCTCTTATGAATGTTGGTGATATTGTTAATGTTCCAATCTCACACGGTGAAGGTCGTTTCTATGCAAGTGAAGAATTAATTAAGAAACTTGCAGAAAATGGTCAGATTGCAACTCAGTATGTTGATTTAAGTGGTAACGCTACTTCTGATGTTCAGTTTAACCCTAACGATTCAGCATTTGCTATTGAAGGTATTACTTCACCAGATGGTAGAGTTTTCGGTAAAATGGGTCACTCAGAAAGAATTGGTGCTGGTCTTTATAAGAATGTTGATGGTGAATATAACATCAGAATGTTCGAATCAGCAGTTAAATATTTTAAATAAGATTTAATACTTTGGTAATCCGTATTGTGTAAAATACGGATTACTGAATTTAGAAAGGTGAGAGTTTAAATGGCATATCTTTCAGATATTGAAATCGCACAAAGCTGTAAAATGAAGCCAATCGGTGAAATTGCAGAAAAGATTGGTATAACAGATGAATATTTAGAGCCTTATGGTAAATATAAAGCAAAAATTGATCTTTCATATTTAAAGAACAATAAAAAAGAAGGTAAATTAATTCTTGTTACTGCTATCACACCAACACCAGCAGGTGAGGGTAAGACTACAACTACTATTGGTCTTGCTGATGGTATGAACAGATTAGGCTACAAAACCTGTGTTGCATTACGTGAGCCTTCTTTAGGTCCTGTTTTCGGTATTAAAGGCGGTGCAGCAGGTGGCGGTTATGCTCAGGTTGTACCAATGGAAGATATCAACTTACACTTTACAGGTGACTTCCACGCAATAGGGGCTGCAAACAACCTTTTAGCTGCAATGCTCGATAACCACATTCAACAAGGCAACTCACTCAACATTGACGTTAAAAAAATCACTTGGAAGCGTTGTGTTGATATGAATGACAGACAGCTTCGTAATATAGTAAATGGTCTTGGTGGCAGAATGAATGGTGTGCCACGTGAAGATGGCTTTGATATTACAGTTGCAAGTGAAATTATGGCTGTGTTCTGCCTTTCTACTTCAATTACAGACCTTAAAGAGCGTCTTTCAAGAATTGTTGTTGCATATAACTACAACGATGAACCAGTTACTTGTGGAGACCTCAATGTACAAGGTGCTATGACTGCATTACTTTTAGATGCATTAAAACCAAACCTTGTTCAGACTCTTGAGGGTACACCAGCATTCGTTCACGGTGGTCCTTTTGCAAATATTGCACACGGCTGTAACACAGTTCTTGCAACAAAACTTGCTTTAGGTGCAGCAGATTATGCTATTACTGAAGCGGGCTTCGGTGCAGACTTAGGTGCAGAAAAATTCCTTGATATAAAGTGCCGTGCAGCTAATTTAAAACCATCTGCAGTAGTAGTTGTAGGTACAGTTCGTGCTCTTAAAATGCACGGTGGTCTTAAAAAGGATGAATTAGGTAATGAAGATTTAGTTGCACTTGAAAAAGGTATTCCGAATCTTCTTCGTCACGTTTCTAATATTAAAAATGTTTACAAGCTTCCTTGTGTTGTTGCTATTAACCGTTTCCCAACAGATACAGATAATGAAATTGAATTTATTATCAACAAATGTAAGGAATTAGGTGTTAACACTGTTCTTTCAACTGTTTGGGCAGATGGTGGCAAAGGCGGCGAAGAAATGGCAAAAGAGGTTGTAAGACTTTGTAATGAAGAAGATAACAGTAACTTCTCATATTCTTACGAGCTCGATGCTAAAATTGAAGACAAAATTGAAGCTATTGTTAAAAAAGTTTATGGTGGCGATGGTGTTGACTTTGCACCAAATGCTCAAAAACAACTTCAGGCTCTTTATAAAAATGGCTTTGATAAGCTTCCAGTTTGTGTTGCTAAAACACAATATAGCTTCTCTGATGATGCTACAAAATTAGGTGCACCAGAAAACTTCAGAGTAACAGTTAAAAATGTTAAAGTTTCAGCAGGTGCAGGATTTATTGTAGTTCTCACAGGCGAAATTATGACAATGCCAGGTCTTCCAAAAGTTCCATCAGCAGAAAAGATTGATGTTAGTGAAGATGGCAAAATTGTTGGCTTATTCTAATTCGAAATACGGAATGCTTAATTCGTAATTAAAGGGTCTCAGACATAATAAGTATTATTAAAAATAAACAAGTTCTATCATTTACAAAAACGAAAATGATAGAACTTGTTTTCTGTTATTCTAAATAATTATAATCAAGGCGAAGCCTTCCGAAATTCTGCATTTTACGAAGCCTTAAAATCCAGCATCAAACCACCAAATTAAATAAGCTCTTCAAAAGTCCGTAAAATCGTCTCAGCTACTCTCGGTCCTACTGAGTTTGTTTCTTCATAGTGACTTCTGTCTAAATGGTCGGTAGCGTTGTTTATGTAAGGTGTTTCATTGTTCAAATAAAAGTCATTTTTGGGTATTATATAGCCTAATTCATCATTACAAAGACCAACAACAAAATTATTTTTTATATCTGTCATTTTTATAAGTGGTGTGTAATCTGCTTCGCAACTATTAGCAGAATTTTGGGCGTTTAAAAATTCACCATTATAAAGCTCTGGGAATAATTCACCAGGAATTAAAAACATTGCAACTTGGTTTTTACCTAAAATTAAGTATCCCGTTTCAGAAATAACGTAAGCATTTGTTTTTGATTTAATAAAATCATTGTTAAGTACTTTTAAAAGTCTTGCTAATATCAATACAAAATTTTCTGCTGGTACGTTAATTTGTTTGGATTTAATGTTAATAATTGGTTCGATTTCTTCTTCGTCATTTAAACTTAAAACTAATTCACCTAAGGCTTTACCAAATTCTTTGGTGTATTCTTCACAGTCGATTTCGTGTCTGTAAACCTTTTTTATCTCTTTAGCAGAAATCATTCCACCAATAGCACCGTTAAGATAAATAACTTCACAATTCTTATGATTTTCTTCAATCTCTTTAATCATATAGCAGGGGAAGTCGGCACTTACTTTTTTTGTTTTACTGCCCAGAAGTTCAGCGTGAGAAGCAAAATTGATGGCAAAAATTTCTTTTTTCTCTTTATCGTCTGGAACAAAATGAATTCTGTTTATGTTTCTGTCATACGTTTCAGGTGTTCTGCAGTCATATTGTAAATCTTCTGTTTCTATTTTACTGAAATATAATTTACCATCTGCACGATTTCTATACGCCTCAATAATAGCGGTAGCAGTTTTCTTTTTGAGTTCATTCATAAACTCTTCGTTTCTACCGCTTTTATAAATCTTTTCACCCCAGAGACCTTGTGTGTCAATTGCAGAGTGACTGTGAGTACAACAAATATTAATTGATTTTAATTTGCCGATTTCGTCAGACTGTAAAACAAGCTTTCTTATATCATTTATATCTTTACGGCTCATTCCAACGGCATCAATGCTACAAAAGATAATACCTCCGTTACCTTTGTTATCATCAATAAAAATCGCTCTTGCAAACATATCGTCAAGCACGTCTTCTGCCTTGTTGTTTGAATCGTAACCAGCAATAAAATATTTCTGTTCTTTTACATCTTTTGGTGTAAGAATTGTTTTAGAAAATCCACAACTAAAGTGTTCACCACTTGAAAAATCAAAGCTACTGTCACCAGAAAGCATATATTCTCTTGCATTTTCTTCATCTGCTAAATATCGCTTTGGCATTAATAATACTATTGCTTTGCCTAAAAATTCTATTGCTTTTCGTTTAACACTCATTTTTATCACCCGAATTTATTATATATAATATTTAATTATCTTTCAATACTCAATTTACTATTGCTTTTTTTATTGTTTTTACCTATAATATACAAGGTGATTTTAAAAATGGTAACAATTAGAAAATATGAAGAGAAAGATTACGAGAACGTTAAGTTCGCTTGTCTTAATGCAGAAGGTTATAACAGTATTCCCGATGAAGCAACGGCAGAGTTAGTTTTACATACGTTTTGTGAATATTATATTGAACGTGAACCTGAGAATTGTTTTGTTGTAGATGATGACGGCAGAGCAGTAGGCTTTATAATTTCAGCAGAAAGCTTTGAGCCATATAAAAAAGCGCTTCACGAAGAATATTGTGAAATGGTTAAGCCTTTAGGCGAACAGAGATATAATTGGTCAAGGGCTTCAACTGATATACACGAAAAATTCAAAGACGAATACCCAGCACATTTTCATATTAATATCCTGCCTGAGTATCAAAGAGTTGGTGCTGGTGGCAAGCTCATAAATGCACTTTTTGAGCATTACAGAAAGAAAGGTATTAAAGGCGTTATGCTTTGTTGTAATGCTGAAAATGAAGTCGGTCTCGGATTTTATAAAAAATATGGCTTCACTGTTTTAGAAGAAACAAAAGAAGATGTTGCATTTGGTATGAAATTGTAATAAAATAAATACATTAGATTATTGATTGTTATTTGAAAGGTTTATATATTATGGAGAACACACAAGAAAAGAAAAAGATTGTTTTAAGCTGTATTCAGCCAACAGGTACACCAACTTTAGGTAACTATTTAGGTGCTTTAAAAAACTGGGCTAATATGTGTGATGATTATAACTGTCTTTATGGTGTAGCCGATTTACACTCAATTACAGTTCCTACGTTCCGTGAAAATCCACAGCAATTAAAAAAGAATACTTTAGAACTTTACGCTTTGCTTTTAGCATTAGGCATTGACCCTGAGAAAAACGTTG
>JAZNCY010000013.1:0-3682 GCA_045587825.1 Acutalibacteraceae bacterium | reverse complement strand
AAAAAAGGTGTCGGTGCATTTTTAAATAATGAATTAATTGCAATGATATTATTTTTGAATTCAAAAATAATTTTTAAAAATAAAAAAATAAGTGCAATTTACTTTTATGCTGTTTGCACAGAGCAAAATTACAGAAATCAGGGTGTTATGAGAAGCCTTTTTGCATTTGCTAAAGAGAAGGCGAAGGAACAAGGCGCTGAAATTTGCTTTTTAGTTCCTGAGAACGAGGCACTTTTTAAAATGTATGAGAAACTTTCGTTTGAACGGAACATCAATTTCACTACGGAATATGTTTTGAGAAGTGAAAGTGATATTAAAAACACGATATCTCAGATAACTGATTTTTGCTATAAGGATTATCTATCTTTAAGGTTAAAAGAAAGCGAAAAAACACCTGTTGTAATTTTAAACGAGAATGAGTTTAATTTTATTTTTGATAAATCAAGAGAAGATGTTTCATTTTTGTTTTTAGAAACAGGTTATGCCGTTTTTAAAAAGAAAGACTCAGAAATATATGTTTATGAATTCTGTGGATGCGAAGAAGATATTACGGACTATCTTTTTGCTTCAGATGAAACAGTAAATAAAATTGTGATTTGTAAAGCAAGTGAAGATGGCCATACGGATTTTGGTATGACTTGTTCACTTAATGAAACAAACAATTTTAATAATATTTATTTTGGAATGCCTTACAGATAAAAGAGTGAAAGGAGAAAAGAATAATGGTTTATGTATTTTTAGCAGACGGCTTTGAAGAAATTGAGGCTTTGGCACCAGTCGATTTTTTGCGACGTGCTGGAGTTGAGGTTAAAACCGTAGCAATAAAGGGTAAAACTGCTGTCGGAGCACATAATATTGAAGTTACTGCCGATATCAATATAGACGAAGCTTCGCTGAATGAAGAAGTAGAAGCTGTTATTCTTCCAGGTGGTATGCCTGGCTCTCAGAATCTTTATGAAAACAGTAAGGTTCATGAAGCTATAGATTTTGCAAATGATAACAACAAACTTATTTGTGCTATATGTGCTGCACCTTTTATATTAGGCAGAAAAGGACTTTTAGAAGGTAAAGAGGCAACTTGCTTCCCAGGATTTGAAAATGAACTTAAAGGTGCAATAGTGAAAAATGAAGGCGTCGTTAAATCAGATAATATAATTACTGCGCAGGGTGCAGGTGTTGCGTGGGAATTTGGTGAAAGAATTGCACGTGAATTAGTAGGGTGCGAAAAATCACAAAAAATACTTATGGGGTTACAATGGAAAAAGTAATTGATATACGCCCCATAAAAAAGCAAATGCGTTCTTCCTGCAAAGAAGCAAGACGCTCTATGGATAAGGTTATTAAAGCCAATTACGATAAAAAGATACAGAATAAATTGCTTAATTTGTTTTTAATTCGTGAAGCAGACGTTATATTAACTTATGTTTCAACAGAAATAGAGGTTAAAACGCTTGATTTTATTGAAGCACTTTTAAAGCAAGGTAAAAAAGTCGGAGTTCCTAAGTGCCTTAACGATAAAGGCGATATGGATTTCTTTCTGATTGAGTCTTTAAGCGATTTAGAAAGTGGATTTTTTGGTGTTCAGGAGCCTGACCCACAAAAAACACCGGTTGCAGTAACTACCGAGAAATCTGTTTGTGTTGTTCCAGCGTTTTTATTTGATGAAACAGGCTTCCGTTTAGGTTATGGTAAAGGCTATTACGATAGATTTTTATCTAAGTTTCAAGGTAAAACAGTTGGTATTTGTTATGATGAAAATATTTGTGATTCTTTAATGCACGGTAAATATGACAGACCTGTGGGGTTAATAGTTACCGAAAAAAGAATTATAGATTTATTATAAAACGGATATAATTTTCATTTTTTAAAGGAGTTAAGTTATGGCTCGAGATTTTAATGAATATGATGAGCTTTTGAAGAAATATGATAATTCTTCAAGAGATATCAGCAGTAACAGTCATAGTAATGTAAAAAGAGATACAAGACCGGATTTTGAACGCAAGGATTTTAAAATGCAGGATGTTAAGCCTGAGCCAATCCGTTCAAGCACTAATAAAAACGATATGTATTTCTCTAAACAGGAACCGCCTACACCAAAAAGAAAACAAAATCCAAACAGTCCTTTTTACAGAGACCCTGAAAAAGATTTACCTACTCCAAGGAGTGGTAGCAGGGGCAACGAAGCGTTTAAGGCGGCAAAGGGTATTTTTCCAAAATCAAAGGCTGATGCTTACTTAGATGAACTCGACAGAGAAGAAACAAGAAAGCGTAGCAGATTTGAAAGAGAAAATAAAAAATATAATGGTGAGGTTTATTTTTCAAATCCACCACAAGAAATTAAAGAGGAAGCAGAGCGTCAGAAAAGAGCGAATGCTAAATCACCTTATGGCAAATATGCAAGAAATGCACGTGGTGATAAAATGGTATCAGCTCCGCCTGTAACTGCTACGCAAAGGCGTGAAATTGCTATGAAAAAACATCAGAAGGAGCGCAAGGCTCAGGGGATTTTAACTATTAAAGAAAAACTTATGAGATTAGCAGTTTATTTCTTGATAGTTGCTGTTACAAGTACAATTCTTTGTATTTACGGAATTGGTTGTATAAATGACGTTCTCGCAATTGATAAACGTGACCTCAGCTGTGAAGTTACTGTTTCAGCTGGTGCAACAGATGCTGATGTAATAGATATACTTAAAGAAAACAATTTAATTAAAAATAAAGGCTTCTGTAAGTTGTTTGTGAAGATTTTCCACGATGACGATAAATACGTTTCAGGCTCATACACTCTCAATAGTGACTGGGGCGTTGAAAAAATGCTTTCAACAATGCAGGGTGGTACTAACACATACGAAACAATTACCCTTACATTCCCAGAAGGTTACACTATAGACCAGATTGCAGAAAAGCTTGAAGCAAATAAGGTTTGTACAGCGTCAAGCTTTATTAAAACAATGCAGTCGGTTGATTTCTCAACTGAATATGCTTTCCTTAAAAATCAGGCAGATAAAGAGTTAAGATTCCGTACGCTTGAGGGATATATTTATCCTGATACTTATGAGTTCTATATCGGCGAAAATGCTTCAAGTGTAGTAAGAAGATTTTTAGATAACTTTGAATCTAAGTGGACTGCTGATTACTCAAAGCAAGCAAAAGAATTAGGTATGACAGTAGATGAGATTGTAACTCTTGCATCTATTATTCAGGCAGAGGCGGCAAACTCAGGTCAGATGAAGGATATTTCTTCAGTACTTCACAACCGTCTTGATAAACCTGGCACATTCCCACGTTTAGAGTGTGACTCTACTGAAAAATATCTTATAGAAACAATTAAAGTAACACTTACTTCATCAACAACAGATACTCAGAAATATATTGCCTACCGTGATTTGTATGATACTTACAGCACAGATTGTAAAGGTCTTCCTGTTGGTGCTATCTGTAACCCTGGTGGTGCTGCAATTGCTGCGGCTCTTTATCCTACAGATACAGATTACAACTACTTCAGACACGATGCAAAAGGTAATGTTTATTATGCAAACACCTTCAGTGAGCATAACCAGAATGGTTACAAGGCTGCTGCAATTTCTGATGATGATTAATATTAAAAACCTCTGTGGATTTTCCACAGAGGGTTTTATATAAATTCTGAGATAATACTATTAGACAGTAAAAAACCTTTTTC
>JAZNCY010000012.1:0-5312 GCA_045587825.1 Acutalibacteraceae bacterium | reverse complement strand
CATCTTTAATTGTAACAATTGCTGCAGAAATTGGTGTTTTTTCAATTTCAAAAGAGAATGCAAGACAAAATGGTCTTACAGTTGTTTCTATTGCTGAAAAAACCTTTGATGAAGAAATAATTTACCTTAGTGAGTGCCTTCTTGAAGCAGAGGTAAATCCTGAAGGTGATGCAACATTTGAAAAGTTGTTCCTTCACGGTTCATTCGACGGTTATGATTACAGTGCGGTTAATAATGTAATCGAAAAGGCTAATACAGAGTACATAGTTGTAACACCTTACGTTACAAATGAAAACGGAGATTATGTAACTTTAGTTGCATTAAAGCGTGATGACGGAACAATCGTTGGTGAATTAACAGAAGATTATTTCAGTGCAATATTAGGTGCATTAAAATTAAATGAAGCAGATGCTGGCTTTGTTGTTGATGCAAACGGAAAAATAGTTCTTTCTGCTGATTATGACGTTGATACTTCAAATAATGATTTAGCAGAAAATTATAAACTTTCTGCAGTAGTTGAAAATTTCGCAAAAGAAGGGGATTCTGTTGCTGAAATAAAAGGCTCTGCTTTAAATGCTGGTGCAAAAATCACTGTTGCACAAACAGCTGTTTCTGATTATGGTTACTCAATAGTTTATTGCACAAGTGAAAATGCAGCGGCTTCTAAGGCTACTTCAATAGGTATTGCTTTAGTGGTTATTGTTGCAGTTCTTTTCTGCCTTGCTTGGTGGGTTGGTCAGTTAATTGCAAAGCAAATTGCAGCACCAATCGTTAATACAACAAACAGACTTGTAAAAGTAGTTGAAGGTGACTTGCACGGTGAAACACCTGTTACACATCGTGGTGATGAAACTCAGGTTCTCAACGATGCAATGGTTAATACTATTAAAGATTTCTCAGCTTATATTAAGGATATCGAGCGCTTTTTATCAGAGCTCAGTGAAGGTAACTTGAATGTTACAAGTGATTTGGAATATCATGGTGACTACAAAAAAATCAGAGAAGCTCTCACAAAAATCCGTGATAATTTAAAAACAACTATTTCTGGTATTAAAGAAGTAAGTGAACAGGTTGCTTCTGGTTCAGATGCCCTTTCTACATCTGCTCAGCTTTTGGCACATAATACATCACAAGAGGCTTCTACTCTTGAAGAAATCAGTTCAATGACTAACGATATTCAAACCAACGTTGGTAAGAATGCAAGTGCTACTATTGAAGCCTCTGACCTTCTTAGTAATATTGTTGCTACAGTTGAAACAGGTAGCAGAAAGATGAACGAAATGAAAGAGTCTATGGATGAAATTCAACGTTCATCAGAAGAAATAGAAAAAATCGTTAAAATGATTGATGATATTGCATTCCAGACAAATATCCTTTCTCTTAACGCTGCAGTTGAAGCAGCAAGAGCGGGTGCTGCTGGTAAGGGCTTCGCTGTTGTTGCTGATGAAGTAAGAAACCTTGCAGCAAAATCTGCAGAAGCAGCTAAAAACACAATGCAGCTTGTTGAAATGAGCTCTCGCTCTGTTAAAGTCGGTGGCGAATTAACTAACGAAACAGATGAATCTCTTAAAGCAATTCACTCTTCAATCGGTCAGTTTGCTGACCTTATGGATGGCATTACTGAGGCTTCTAAGGAGCAGGAGGGTGCTATCAAGCAGATTACTTTAGGTATCGAGCAGCTTGCAAATGCAGTTCAGTCTAACTCTGCTACTGCACAAGAGAGCGCCGCTTCTACAAATGAACTTAACAGACTTGCAGGAACACTTAAAGACGAAGTAGAACATTTCAACGTGTAAAAACTGTTCTTTTTGCGCATAAGTCATTTTTTCACCCACTCGACGTACCTTTGTACGCCATCGGGGTGAAGAAAAAGCCTTTTGCATCAAAAATAATCAGTTTTTATAATGAAACAAGGTTTGTTCTTTTTGCGCATAAGTCATTTCAATAGCAAAACAGTCCACAAATAATGTGGACTGTTTTATTTTTTCTTTGACTTTTTTTGGGTTTTTATGTAAAATGTGATTATACTAATAAAAAGAATAAAGGAGTGTTTTCTATGGAACTCAAAGGTTCAAAAACAGAAAAGAATTTAATGGAAGCATTTGCTGGCGAAAGTCAGGCAAGAAATAAGTACACATATTTTGCTTCTGTTGCTAAAAAAGAGGGTTATCAACAGATTTCTGCTATTTTTGAAGAAACAGCAAATAACGAAAAAGAACATGCTAAAATGTGGTTTAAGGCTTTAGGTGAATTAAGTGATACAGCTAAAAACCTCGCAAAAGCTGCAGAGGGCGAAAACTACGAGTGGACTGATATGTATGACCGTTTTGCTAAAGAAGCTGAAGAAGAAGGCTTTTTCGATTTAGCCGAAAAATTCAGAAAAGTTGGCGCAATTGAAAAAGCTCACGAGGAACGCTACAGAGCATTATTAAAAAATATTGAAATGCAACAGGTATTTGAAAAAGCAGAAGAAACAATGTGGGAATGCAGAAACTGCGGACATCTTGTAATGGGTAAAAAGGCACCAGAAATCTGCCCTGTATGCGCTCATCCACAAAGCTACTTTGAAGTCAGAAAAGAAAATTATTAATTTCAGTTGCAAACTGACTACTAAATAAAAAAACAGCCACTCAAAAGAGTGGCTGTTTTTTTATTCTTCAACTTCTTCAGTTCCGTCTAAATCTAAAACTTCGTTTTCTGCGAAAATGTCTATGTATTCATCTTCTGGTTCAGGGAGCTCGTTATAAGCGTTATAAGCTTCTGCAATCATATTGTAGTTTTTAATAATTATAAAGCTTGAAATCGGAATACCAGCACCAAGAGCAATAATACCTAATGTGCTGAAAAGAGCAACTTCAGTTCCGCCTTCTGGAATCATAAGCTCATAACGTTCAGCGTTAACCTTAAGTCTTTCTGCAAGTTTTACTTTCCATATAATACCGTAAATACCAACAGTAATAACACTAAGGAAGAAAGCAAAACCATATTTCATAGTTCTCTTGCCGTCACCCTCACAAAGCGCGTTAACATTTTTACCTAATTTATGCCAGAAAACAATAGCATAAATGCCTAATGTAATAATTGATAATAAAAAGAACTTAAAAACACTTTTCTTAGGAATTCTTGCGTCCATAATAAAACCCCTTTTTTACCAGTTTTTGTAACTAAAGATTATTATATATCATTGTTTCAAAAAAATCAAGGTAAATTACAATTTTATTGTGGATATTTATATACTTTAAAACGATATTTTTTATTGACAATTTCTTACTTATGTGGGATAATTAAGAGAATTTAATTTATTATACTTATAAGGAGGAGTTTCTTTTGAAAAAAGAACTCGCAAAGCAATACGATCCTAAAAACGTTGAAGATCGTATTTATAAATCCTGGCTTGATGGTAAATACTTCCACGCAAAACGTGAAGAGGGTAAGGAGACTTACACAATAGTTATTCCACCACCGAATATCACAGGTCAGCTTCATATGGGACATGCTCTCGATAATACTTTGCAAGATATTCTTATCCGTTGGAAGAGAATGTCTGGCTACGATACT
This sequence comes from Acutalibacteraceae bacterium, assembly GCA_045587825.1. Lineage (GTDB taxonomy): Bacteria > Bacillota > Clostridia > Oscillospirales > Acutalibacteraceae > DTU089. The sequence goes on along the minus strand of JAZNCY010000012.1, from coordinate 1,754 downwards.
TTATGGCTTCCTGGTACTGACCACGCTTCAATCGCAACAGAAGCAAAAATTGTTGAAGCTATGCGCAAAGAAGGCGTTACAAAAGAAGACCTTGGCCGTGAAAAGTTCTTAGAGAGAGCTTGGGACTGGAAAGCACAATATGGTGGCAGAATTGTTGAACAGTTAAAGAAAATGGGTTCTTCTTGCGACTGGGATAGAGAACGTTTTACACTTGACGAAGGCTGTAACAAAGCAGTTAACGAGGTTTTCTGCCGTCTTTACGAAAAAGACCTTATCTACCGTGGTAACCGTATGGTTAACTGGTGCCCTTGCTGTAATACATCAATTTCTGATGCAGAAGTTGAGTATGAAGAAAAAGATGGTAGCTTCTGGCATCTTTTATATACAGTTAAAGAAACAGGCGAAAAGTTAGAGCTTGCAACAACTCGTCCTGAAACAATGCTTGGCGATACTGCAGTTGCAATCAATGCAGAAGATGAGCGTTATAAACACCTTCACGGTTGTCACGTAATTCTTCCATTGTTAAATAAAGAAATTCCTATTGTTTGTGATGAACATGCTGATATGACAAAGGGTACAGGTGTAGTTAAAATCACTCCTGCTCACGACCCTAACGACTTTGAGGTTGGTAAGCGTAATAACTTGCCTGTAGTTCGTACCTTTACATACGATGGTCGTCTTACAGGTGCAGAGGATAAGCGTATTGCAGATGAGCTTATTAATAGCGGTAAAGCTGCGGCAGATGAACCAGAAGTTCTTGATTGTGGTAAATACGCTGGTATGACAACTCTTGAAGCTCGTAAAGCTATTCTCAAGGATTTAGAAGAGGGTGGCTATATTAAAGAGATTGAGCCATTAAAGCACGAGGTTGGTACTTGCTACCGTTGTCACTCAACAATTGAGCCAATGGTTTCTAAACAATGGTTTGTTCGTATGGTTCCACTTGCAGAGCCAGCTATTGAATCTGTAGAAAAAGGTGAAATCACTTTCGTTCCTGAAAGATTCACTAAAAACTACCTTAACTGGATGCGCGGTACTCGTGACTGGTGTATTTCTCGTCAGTTATGGTGGGGTCACAGAATTCCTGCCTGGTACTGTGAAGATTGCGGTAATATGGACGTTTCAAGAGAAGCAGTAGAAAAATGTTCAAAGTGTGGTAGCACAAATCTTAAACAGGATGAAGATACATTAGATACCTGGTTCAGCTCTGCTCTCTGGCCATTCTCAACACTTGGCTGGCCTGAAGAAACAGCAGATTTAAAGCATTATTACCCAACAAATACACTCGTTACTGGTTACGATATTATCGGTTTCTGGGTTAGCCGTATGATTTTCTCAGCGTTAGAATATACAGGCAAAGCACCTTTTGATACTGTTCTTATTCACGGTCTTGTTCGTGATGCTCAGGGTAGAAAGATGTCAAAATCATTAGGTAATGGTATTGACCCACTTGAGATTATTGATACTTACGGTGCAGATGCTTTGAGATTCGCCCTCGCAACAGGTAACAGTCCTGGTAACGATATGCGTTTCTCAGATGAAAAGATTGAAGCAAGCAGAAACTTTGCTAACAAGCTCTGGAATGCAAACCGCTTTATTCTTATGAATCTTGATGAAAACGAACCGGCACCTCACATTCCGCAGAATTTAGCAACTGAGGATAAATGGATTTTAAGCAGCTTTAATGACCTTGTAAAAACAGTTACTAACTCACTTAATAACTTTGAGTTAGGCATAGCAGTTCAAAATCTTTA
>JAZNCY010000011.1:0-3761 GCA_045587825.1 Acutalibacteraceae bacterium | reverse complement strand
GTTCAACCTTCTTGAGTTAAGTGAAGCAGACGCTAAGAAGCTTAAACAGGTTGATTTAAAAGATGGTAAAGTAACGCTTAAAATTGACTCTACAACAGGCGAAATAATTAACTCTGACTTTTTCTTTAAAATAACAACTGTTTTAGAAGATGTTTCTACAGCAGAAGGCGTAGGCGGTAAGGTTTATAATATCGTTATGCAAACTAAAATGGCTTATGAATTTGATGAATTCTTTGATATGACAATTAAATCTTGAGGTGGAAATATGTCTAAAGTAAAAGTAACAATGGAAAATGGTAAAGATTTTATTATTGAGCTTTACCCAGAGCATGCACCAAACACAGTTGAAAACTTTGAAACTCTCGTAAAGGAAGGCTTTTATGATGGCCTTACATTCCACAGAGTTATAGCGGATTTTATGGCTCAGGGCGGTGACCCGGAAGGCACAGGCTGTGGTGGTAGCGAAAAGAATATTAAAGGCGAGTTCAAAATGAATGGTGTAAATAATACACTTTCACATACCCGTGGCGTTATTTCAATGGCGAGAAGTATGAATCCGAACTCTGCAAGCAGTCAGTTCTTTATCTGCTATGGCGATTGTACATTTTTAGATGGTCAATACGCAGCCTTTGGTAAAGTTATTGAAGGTATGGAAACAGTTGATGATTTCCTTAACACAGAAAGAGTAATGAGAGGCGGAGAGCTTTCTTCACCAGTTACTCCAATCGTAATGAAAAAAGCGGAAATTATTGAGTAATCAATAGATATAAAACAATTTGAAAGAAAAAGGTGAAGAAATGAAAATCAATGATTTACTTCATAAGGTTTACGGCACAACACCAAATGACGGAAACCTTCAACCGAAGGAAGCTTTGGCTTATGGTATTGCAGGCTTTGGTCAGAACTTCATTTGTACAATTATCGGTTCGTACTTAACAATTTTCTTGACAGATGCACTTCTTTTTGGTGCAGATGGTGTTACAATCGGCTCAGTTGCTGGTTCAATGGCAGTTGCATACTTAATGCTTGGTACTCGTATTTTTGATGCATTCAACGACCCAATTATGGGTAGCATTGTTGATAGAACAAGAACAAAGTGGGGTAAATGTCGTCCTTACCTTAAATGGATGGCTATTCCTATTGCTATCATGACAATTGCTTGCTTTTTACCTATATTCCAGGCAAAAGCATCAACATCATTCGTTATAGTTGGTATTATTTACGTTCTCTGGTCTGTTGCATACACAGTTGCAGACGTTCCATACTGGGGACTTTCAACCTGTATGACAAATGATACAGTAGTTCGTGGTAATCTTCTTACAGTTACACGTCTTCTTTGCACATTAGGTGCTGGTATTGTTACTGTGTTTATTCCTATTATCACTGGTGCAGTTACAAGTAAGTTCAAATATACTGCAGATGATATGGCAACAATTATGACAGATAAAGCTGCAGAAATAGAAAAATTAGTTGCAAATCAGGGACTTACAGTTGAAGAGGCAGCAAACACATTTATTGGTACAGTTATCAAGGGACAAGAAATTGCAAATGCTGATACTCTTAAATGGACATATTTTATTGCGGCAGTTGTACTTGTTGTTGCGGCAGTTCCAATGTTCTTCTATGGATTTAAACATACAAAAGAACGTTTTACTGCAGACGATAACCCACCAAGCCTCGGCCACAACTTAAAGCTTCTTTTCAAGAATAAAGAGCTTCTTCTTGTAGTTGTTTCTGGTATTCTTGGTGGTGCAAGAATGGTTTACACCTATACAGGTGGTCTTTACTTTGCAAAATATGTTCTCCAGAACGAAGGTATGTATAGTTTAATTACACTTCTTGTAGTACCAGGTGGACTTGTTGCTTCATTACTCGTTCCATGGATGTCAAAGAAATTTACAAAGAAATGGGCTTACGTTGCAGTTCACATTTTTGGTGGTATTGTAATGGGCGTTATGTACTTTGTTGGTTATGATGCTCCTTGGAAATTAGTTGTTTGTGCTATTGCACTTGTTCTTCTTGGTATTCCACAGGGTGTTAACAACATCATCACTTATGCAATGATTGGTGATACAGTTGATTACCTTGAATGGAAAACAGGTGAACGTGGTGAAGGTATCTGCTTTGCTATGCAGACACTTATTAACAAGATTGGTATGGCAGTTGGCGCATTCATTGGTGTTATTTCTTTCGCTGCTGCAGGCATCGACGCTGAAACAGGTTACATTTCAGCAGAAGGTGCAAGAACTCTCTGGAATATGCTTGTTCTTTCAGGCGTAATCAGTATGTTCGCTTGTGCAGTTCCAATGTTCTTCTATACTCTTACTGAAAAACGTCAGGCAGAGATGGTTGCAGAAATTAGTGCAAGGAAAAAATAATTCGGAATTCGTAATGCGTAATTCGGAATTATATTCACTTTGCTCAAGATAAGAGATAATAGTGAATAGAGAATAATTTTGGAACTGCGTTAGCATTATAAAAGAATAAAAAATAGTTTATCCTATCATTTTTAGTTGATACCTAAATCGAACTTTAAATGATAGGATAAATTTATTTATCTAAATATTTAATTATAATCGGCTTTGCCCCTTAACTTTCAACTTTAAATTTTCAACTTTCAATTAAAATCAAAGCGAAGGCTTCCAAAACTTAGCACTTTTCTGACCACTGACTTACTGACAAATAATCACATTTCCCAACTACCCAACCAATTTGCAAACTCGGTATAAAGAGTTTCCATTTCTTTGGTTAGTTCTGCTTCGTTATTTAATGTATAAACATAATCTTCTGTTTCAAATTTTTCAATATATTTATACTCGCTTGTGTAGTTCTTATCTTCAAGTTCTTTCAGCGCTTTATTAGCAAGTTTTTCTGCTTTTCTTACATTTTCTACAAGGTCAGAAAACGCTTCTTTATCTACTACTTCAATTTTAGTTACAATACCATCAAAATAACCATCTTTATAACCATAGTTATATTGCGCACCATCTTTATAGATAAAGTTTTCAGCATCAGCTGGGTACAAGTAATACCCAGGTACTTGTTGACCATCTTCAGTTGTATGAGCTTCGACGAAATATGTATTCCAATAGCAAAGGAAGTTCACATAATCATACATAGCATAAATATCATTTATAACATCACTTTCGGCAATTTTTTGCCATAATGCCATATCGTTTGACAAATCTTCTGCTTTTATGATTGTGTAAGTTGCATCAACTATTTTATAGTTAAACTCATAACCATATTCGTCAGTAAACGGTTCATCTTCATTTTCAGCAACCTGAAGTGTTCCGACAACTTTAATTGCCTGAGAAGTATATGAAAACGTTTCATTAGCCTTTGGATAAACTTCCATTGTGTTAGAAAGTTGAGACGTATTAGGAACACAAAACGGACAACTCTGATAAGGCAAGTTCATCAAGAACATAAAAGAACCATCTACTGGTGAGCTTGTTGCCATATAACCACTTATTGTTACTTGCTTTCCATCAAGTGTTTTAAGATAATCGTAGCCTGATGCTTCTTTAAAACTCAATTTTGTAACGCTACCATCAGCATTACTTTCGGAACCTTTACACCCAGTAAAACAAAGTGAAAGAATTGAAACTACTATAATTACTGAAATTATTTTTAAAAATTTATTATACTTTTTCATATTAGTCCTGAATACTATCCTTTCGTGACATTATAAAAGTCCAGATTACTGTTGGCAAAACGCTTATTATAAATACACCAAGAAGAATCACCAATTCTAAAGG
>JAZNCY010000010.1:0-3436 GCA_045587825.1 Acutalibacteraceae bacterium | reverse complement strand
AAGCGGGTCCATCCTTTTTAACTCTTACTGTAAGGGCATCCATATCGCAATCTGCAGTGATGCTAACGATATGCTGATAGTTACCGCTTGTTTCACCCTTTAACCATAACTCTTGTCTTGAGCGGCTGTAAAAGCAGGTTAAACCCTTTTCTAAGGATATTTTAAGACTTTCCTTGTTCATGTAAGCAAGTGTTAAAACCTTTTTTGTGGCGTAATCTACAACAATTGCAGGAATGAGTCCTTTTTCATCAAATTTAAGTTCTTCAATATTTAACATAATTTTCTCCTTATGACTTTAAAATAAATGATTGTTTATTATTTTCGCTACCCCAAATAATTTCTAATTCTAATGGGATATTTGATTTAAATGTAATTACAGGCTTTTCGTCCTGTGATTTTCTTTCTTCACATATTAAGGTAAGCTCACCATCTGTTTTAAATGGATATTGCTCAATTCCGTGTTTCTCTAAGAGAGTAACATCCCAGACGATTTTGTTATTACCTGCATCTGGTTTAATACCAAAAACAAATTCAAAAAGAATTGAAATTGGTGAAATACCAGTCCAGCCAACAAAATCTTTCATAGCTGGTTTACCCTGTGACGGTCTGCCGTTATTTACATATTCAGGAGCGTAATTTTCAAATACAGTATTTGTATCTTTAAAAACTTCAACTACTGCATAAAGATGCTCCATTGCTATAGTGTGAGAAAGGTCATATTTTTTATATTTATCAAGACCTTTTAAAATCATATAGTTTGTTGGTGCCCAGACACCACCGCACCAATAACCACCTGTGCTCTCATACTCAGAATTATCCTTTGCAAGACAAGGAACTCTGTTAGGTGTTTTAAAGAGCTTTTCGTCATTTAGTTTTGCAATAAATCTTTCAGATCTTTCTTCTGGAACAGTTTCTGCAAGCAAATTCCAGAAAGCACCAGCGTGGTGAACGTAATTGAATTCACCATTTTTCCAAAGGTCATAATAAAAGCCGTTTTTTTCATCCCAGAGCTTTTCATTTATAACCTTAAAGAGCATATTAGCTTCCATATCGAGTTCTTTTATATACTCTTTTTTACCAAGCACTTCTGCCATTTTAATTAATACACGGCAGTCATAAAGAGCCTGAGCGCAAGCGTCAACCCAAATCATATGACCATGACTGAAAGGCTCAGAATAGCCTTTTTGCTGACGTGGTAAATTATCCATACCACAACCCCAACCACTTGAAAAATATGTACCATCAGGCCAGGTATGAGTTTCTTTTAAAAATCTGTGGTAAGACATTAACACAGGAAAAACTCTTTTAAGTCTTTCTATATCACCAAAGTTTAAAAAGTATTCCCATTCGCACCAAGCCATAATTTCAGGACCAGTAGCAGATGGGTCCCAACGGGTAAACATATCTTTACCTGTTACTGCATCAATCTGACGGCAAATAAAGCCGTCATCATGCTGGTGAGAATAAAAATTATCTAAGGTACCCTGGAATTTAAAAATTCTGTCTGCGTACTTACCAAACATAAGCATAAATACAGAGTCCCACATAAAAGTACAACCATCAAAAGCCGTGTCAATAAAATTTGAAACAAAGCCTGTATTTTCGTGTGGTTTTCTTAAATTCTTAAATGCAAGCTCCCACGCACGCCAATAGCAATCAATATAATCTTTATGATTATCCCAAAAAGGCTTAGGCAGCTTATCTTTAGAATCAGCAAAGGTTGGTAACGCCTCTTTGCTCATTGGTTGGTCTATGAAAGTATTCTCAATTACAGGAATAAATTCATCTAATATAGTCATTTCGCTTTCTTTATCAAAACCCATAATTTAACTCCATAATTTATAATCTGACGTTTATTTTATTCTCTTTTAAGAGTTTTTTCAAGTCTTTTATCTGAACTTCTCCAAAATGGAATATTGAAGCAGCAAGACCAGCATCAATAGTTGGAATTTCGTTAAATAATTTAACAAAATCTTCACTACATCCTGCACCACCAGATGCAATAACAGGAACATTAACTACTTCACAAACCGCCTTGAGCATTTCAATATCAAAGCCGTTTTTAACGCCGTCAGTATCTATTGAATTAACAACGATTTCACCAGCACCATTACTAACGCCTTTTTTAATCCATTCTATAGCGTTAATGCCTGTGTCTTCCCTACCACCTTTAGCAAAAAGACGGAATTCACCATCAACACGCTTTATGTCACAAGAAAGAACAACACACTGGTCACCATATTTTAATGCAGCTTCTTTAATTAAATCAGGGTTTCTTATAGCACCTGAGTTAACGCTGACTTTATCTGCACCACATTTTAAAACTCTGTCAAAATCGTCAACAGTATTTATACCACCACCAACAGTAAGTGGAATGAATATTTTAGAAGCAACTTCAGTTAAAATATCTGTAAAAAGCTTTCTACCTTCAAAAGATGCTGTTATATCATAAAAAACAAGCTCATCTGCACCAGCATTGCTGTAGTATTCTGCAAGCTCAACTGGTGAAGAAACGTCTGAAAGACCTTCAAACTGAACGCCTTTAACAACTCTGCCATTTTTAACATCAAGGCACGGAATAATTCTTTTTGTAATCATTTTGCCACCTCGATTGCTTCTTTCAAATCTATTGCGCCTGTGTAGTACGCTTTACCGATAATTGCACCATATAAATTCATTTCTCTTAATGCTTTTATATCAGTAATATCAGTAACGCCACCAGAAGCAGTAATATCTATTGAATATTTCTCTGAAAGCTCTTTGTAAAGCTCTCTGTTTACGCCTTTCATTGCACCATCTTTTGAAATATCGGTACAAATTACAGTAGTAACGCCCATAGAAGTCATTTTATCAAAGAATTCTTCTGCTTTATATTGTGATTTTTCAACCCACCCTTTAATTGCAACGTAGCCATCAAGCAAGTCAATGCCCACTGCAATCTGACTAGGCATCGGGTATTTTTTGAGAGCAGTTTTTAAAAATTCGTCATCTGTAACTGCCGCTGTACCTATTATAACTCTGTCAAGACCAGCATTTAAGTAGGTGTCAACAGTTTCCATTGAACGAATGCCACCACCAATTTCAGTAAAAAGATTTGTATTATCAACAATTTTCTTTATTACCTCAATATTAGGTGTAGTGCCAAACTTTGCACCTTCTAAATCTACAAGGTGAATGAATTTTGCACCAGCATTCTCAAAATCCTTTGCAACTTCAAGTGGATTTTCGTTATAAACAGTCATTTGATTATAGTCACCTTTGAAAAGACGGACAGCTTTTCCATCATAAAGGTCAATCGCTGGAAAAATATTCATTAATTAGTCCCCCATTTCACAAAATGCTTTTAAAATATTAAGACCGACATCGCCACTCTTTTCAGGGTGGAACTGACAACCATAAATATTATCTTTCTGTACAGAAGCAGTAACATCTATTC
>JAZNCY010000009.1:0-4206 GCA_045587825.1 Acutalibacteraceae bacterium | reverse complement strand
GGCTGTAAAAAAACGGTAAGTTTTTTACAGCCTTTTAATATTATATTAAATTGTAACTTTCGTTTACCTGAGTTTCAAAAGAAATAATATTACCATTTCTTTTGAACTCAATTTTTTTATCATCAGATTTCCTTACAACAGATTTAACATCGGAATTTTCTACATTACAAGGTCTGCCTTTAAGACTCTTAATCTTAATTGAAGAAATTTTTTCATCCTTTAATTCGGCAGATACAAGAAAAGCACCATCTGCACGAAGATTAGTAAATGAAGCATCACTCTTTTTGTTCCAGCAAGGGAAAAGACGAATAACTCCTTCAAAGCCTTGCATAAGCATCTCGTTAATAGTTGCAGGAATTGTGGTAAGGTTTTCAATACCACCGCCATAGTGACGGAAAAGACCATCAGGAAGAGAGAATTCTTTAATGTTCTGATGGATACCCTCAATTAAAAATTCAGGGTCAACGCCGATTCTTGCACCTGCAGGTAAGTAAGAGTTAGAGCCATTATCGTCTAATCGTCTGTCGTTTATAAAATATGTATTTCTTGCAATTTTAAGAAGCTTTTCACCAGACTCAAAGCCGATTTGTGAAGCAGGGTAAATATGCTGAAGACCAACTGTGTTCTCGTTTCTCCAACGAATACCAAATTTAGAATACCTAAAGCACTTTTTACCATGCTTTATAAATGTAGGGAACTCACTTAAGTTCTCGTTTATATCTTCCCACAAAGCATATTTTTCTGAATTAAGATTTAATTCCTTCGCTATATCATAAACGCCTTTAAACAAAAGCTTTACAAGACCAAGTGAGTTTATAGCGTTTATGGTATTAACCTGACCGAAATGAGTAGTGTATCTGAACTTTTCACCACGATAAAATGGAATTTCGTGTGCGGCATCTTTTTTAATTACATATTTGCCATTTTCTTTTACGAGGTAATCCTCCCAGAATAATGCAACGTTAAAAATAAAATTATAATAATTTTCCAAGGCATATTCTTTATCATAGGTTGAAAACCAATGCATTAAAGGAATTACACAAGCGTAAGCGGCGTGGCTTTTCTGACCTAAGAAAAGAACTCCGTGCTCTTTGCAGTCCGCCTGACTGAAAACGTCGAGAGCCTTAGGACCAAAGCTTACAGGTAAAGCATAGCCCTTGCAACCAAAGAAACCAGCAAACTTTTTCGCATTTTCACTCATATCGTGAAGTGGTGCCATATAACCATTAAATAATTCAGGGTGGTTAGAAGAAAAAATGCAGTAATATGGTGCTTCGTAGTTGTAATTCATGTGGTAATCGCCAGCCCAGGGGAAGAAGTCATCTGTTACGAAGTTACCAAAAAGTCCTGGAGGGAACTTTGTGTTACCCATACAACAAGCAAGTAGATAAAGGCTCATATTATAAAGCGTTTCTATTTTTTTATCTTCAAGAGTTACTTTAGAAGAATCAAAGAATTTTTGCCATTTTTCTCGCGTTTTTGCTTTATCTGCATCATAATTACTATTGATAGCCATCTCTGAAGCTTTTTTGGTATAGTTACTACTATCAAAATTAGTGCAGACAGAAATGCAGTAGCGTGAAATGTTGTAGCTATCTGCTTTAGTGGCTTCTATTTCTTTTAAACATACAGTTACTGCAGTTTCAATGTTAATATTTTCACCCTCAAATTTACGGGTGTAGCAGTTAACACCATTTTCAGTAAACTGAGAATTTTTAGAACCACAGGTGTCAGGCATTTCAATACTGACAACAGGAGTGTTAGTGGAAACAGGTGATTTTATTTCAAAATAAATAAGGTTTTTTTCTGCTACAAAAAATTCGATTTCAGTATCAGAAAACTTACATTTAAGTAAGCCCTCATCAAAGTATTGTTTAATGTTATAGTCTGATAAATCAATATTTTTAATGCGGATACTGCCAACAGTTTTTATACCGCCATCTTTGTGTGCGCCAGGGGTAAATTTCCAGAAATCACACTTTGAAATGTGTATTATAAGGTCATTTTCATCATTGCTGAAAACAACACCAAGGTCACCATTGCCACAAAGAGCACCGGCAGGAATTTTTTCATAAGCCCCATTACCCTGAAGCTTTTCAGGTTTACTTGTAAATTCGTTAAAATATGTGTTCATTTTTATCACCACAAAATTAATGTTACAAATATTATAAATTATTTTGCCTTATAGTCAAGAGAATAATGGTAATTAAAATATATAAATGACACGAAAAGTATCATAGAAATTACGCAAAGAAACTTTACTTTTATTACGGATTTTGTTACTGTGAAGCTATAAAAATAAAAGGTGGTATAAGATTTATGAAAAGAAAAATTAAAGTTACATTTTTTTCAGGGTTAATATTTATTATGTTATTTATTGTATGGACATTTGCAGTTGTTTTAGTAGATGTAAAGCCAGTCGGAGTAAATGGAACAAGTGTAGGGTTTGCTACACTTAACACGTGGTTTCATAATTTAACGGGTGTAAATATGACACTTTATAATATAACAGATTGGGCAGGGTTAGTGCCAATATTTATTTGTATGTTTTTTGGTTTGGTTGGTTTAGTTCAGTTAATAAAAAGAAAAAGTTTATTAAAAGTCGATTTAGATATTATTGCTTTAGGAATTTATTATATAATAGTAATATCGAGCTACATTATATTTGAAATGATACCTATTAATTACAGACCAATTTTAATTAATGGATTTTTAGAATGCTCTTATCCATCGTCAACAACGCTTTTAGTGTTATCTGTTATGCCAACAGTTATTTTTCAAAGCAATAAAAGACTGCAAAACCCCAAAATAAAGAAAACAACAATGTTTATAACAATTGTTTTTTCTCTATTTATGGTAATTGGGCGACTTGTTTCAGGTGTTCATTGGCTTACCGATATAATCGGTTCGTGTTTTTTAAGTGTAGGTTTATTTTACATTTATAAAGCAGTAGTTTTATTAAATAAAAATGGGAGTAAATAAAATGGAATTTAACGAAAAGCTTCAGGAATTAAGAAAAAACAGAGGTCTTACGCAAGAAGAATTAGCAGAAAGCTTATATGTTTCAAGAACGGCAGTTTCAAAGTGGGAGTCGGGCAGAGGTTACCCAAATATAGAATCCTTAAAAGAAATTTCTAAGTTTTTTGCAGTCAGCATAGATGAATTGTTATCAGGTGAAAAATTGCTTTTTATAGCAGAAAAGGAAAATAAAACCAATATAAAAAATATATGTGAGTTATTATTTGGTGCAGTTGATTTGTTTTATGTTTTGCTTATATTTCTGCCACTTTACCCTGATACTGTTAATGGTTTTATTTATTCTGTAAGCTTATTGAATTACACAGAAATTTCATCATTTAATAAAACAATTTACTGGGTGATGTTTTTAGCACTTCTTTTAATTGGTGCTACAAAAATAGTCTTTATAAAAATTAGAAAAGAAAAAGTTAATAAAGCAGTAACAGTTGTGTCTGTTGTTTTAAATATTTTAATTATTTTACTTTTTGCAATAACAAGAGAGGTCTATGCTTTAATATTAGTGTTTTTATTTTTAATAATAAAAGGATTGTTGATTTATAAATATATAAAAGTAAGTTGATAAATAACAAACAGATTGAAAAGGCTTATGAGTTGTGCTACAATTGTGATTGAAAATTTTTGAAGGGTTTTATAAAACTTTAAATTTGAGGTGGAAATTGTGAAATACAATCTTGTAGTTGTAGGCGGAGGACTTACCGGCGTTGCGGCAGCAGTAAGTGCGGCACGTGAAGGCTTAACAGTTTTACTTGTTGAAAAATCAGGTTGCCTTGGCGGAGCTATTTCAAATTGTCTTGTTTACCCATTTATGCCTTATTGGACAAAGCCATATTGGGGCGAAGTGGCAAAAAATAAAAAATATCTTTCAGAAGGTATTTTTAAAGAGATGAAAGAACGCCACGACAAATATGTAACTGATTGCAAGGACCACGAATTTAACTCAGAGTATTTTAAAATTGTACTTGATGATATGACCACTGAAGCAGGGGTAAATGTGCTTTTTCACAGTGTTTTAGCAGATGTTAAAAAGCAGGGTGAAAAAATAATTGCAGTAGAAATAATTGCAAAAAGTCAGCATTTTACAGTAGAAGCAGATTTTTTTGTTGATGCAACGGGTGACGGAGATTTATTCTACCTTGCAGGGTGTGACTTTCAGCTCGGCAGAGAAAG
>JAZNCY010000008.1:0-4454 GCA_045587825.1 Acutalibacteraceae bacterium | reverse complement strand
AAGACCCCTCAAGGACTATGAGGTTGATAGGCTGCGTGTGTAAGCATGGTGACATGTTCAGCTAAGCAGTACTAATAGGTCGAGGGCTTGACCATTTCGTTTGTTTCTTCGCTTTCCTTTATTCAGTTTTCAGGGTACATTAAAGCCGTAGCAACTGCTACGGCTTATTTTTTTGCTTTACTGATTAAAATATTTAATGCTGATAATCAAATATTCCTATAATATCGATTATTGACAAACCCTGTTAATAGTGTTAATATAATTGTATTGAATTTCAGGAGAAATAGTTATGACAAATTTATTTGCAACAAATTCATACTATTATTACTATTACTTTGAAAATTAAGTAATAGTGATTTGTGCTGCATTTATTTGTTTTAAACCCTTAGCAGTAAAATCACTGCTGAGGGTATTTTTATTTTATAATTTATTTAAAGGAATGATAGATATGGCAAATTTAACTATTGGTGTTGTGGGTATGGGTCTTATAGGTGGCTCACTTGTTAAAGCTATAAAAAAGAATACAAAGCATAAGGTTTTCGGTTTTGATATTTCAGAGGGAACTGTAAAAAGTGCATTGAAAGAAAAAAGTATAGATAAAGAACTCACAAATGAAAATCTTAAAGAGTGTGATTACGTATTTATTCCACTTTACCCAGAAGCAGTAAAAGATTATTTAATTAAAAATGCAAAGAATTTTAAAGCCGATGCAGTAGTAATTGACTGCGCTGGTGTTAAGCGTTGTGTATGTGACGATTGCTTTGATATTGCTGAAAAGAATGGTTTTACATTCATTGGTGGTCACCCTATGGCTGGTACTCAGTTTTCTGGCTATGAAAATTCAAAAGATACAATGTTTCACAACTCCCCATTTATTTTAACACCAAAAGAAAATGAAGATATTTTAACACTTGCAAATGCACGTGAGGTTATTATTTCTATTGGTTTTGGTCGTGTTTCTGTTATGACTGCTGAAAGACACGATAAGCTTATTGCTTTTACTTCACAGCTTGCGCATATTGTTTCAAATGCTTACATAAAAAGTCCGTCTTCAAGTCAGCGTAAAGGTATTTCGGCTGGTAGTTACAAGGATTTAACCCGTGTTGCATATTTAAACGAAAATATGTGGACAGAGTTGTTTTTAGAAAATAAGGATAACCTTATATTTGAACTCGATTATCTTATAGAAGAGCTTAAGAAATACAGTGACGCTATGAAAAATGATGATGCTGTTTTATTAAAACAACTTCTTAAAGATGGTAGATTAGCAAAAGAAAAAGCAGACTAATAAAAATTAAAAGGCAGATGGATTTTTTTGAAATCTATCTGCCTTTTTGTTGCAAGTATATATAAAAATATGTTATAATAAATATATATACGCTTAAGATAAAATTTCAAGGAGGTGCGGTATGGATAAGTTCATTTTACACAGTAATTACAAGCCTACGCGTGACCAGCCTGAAGCTATAAAAGCACTTACCGATGGTGTTAATCAAGGTCTTAAAGAACAGACTCTTTTAGGTGTTACTGGCTCTGGTAAAACCTTTACTATGGCAAATATTATTGCTAATGTAAACAAGCCTACATTAGTTCTCGCTCACAACAAAACTCTTGCCGCACAGCTCTGCAGTGAATTTAAAGAGTTCTTCCCTGAAAATGCAGTTGAATATTTTGTTTCTTATTACGATTATTATCAACCAGAAGCATATATTCCTACAACTGACACTTATATTGAAAAAGATAGTGCAGTTAATGATGAAATAGATAAATTACGCCACTCTGCAACTTCTGCACTTTCTGAAAGACGAGATGTAATTATTGTTGCATCGGTTTCTTGTATTTACACTTTAGGTGACCCTATTGATTATAGAAGTATGGTTATCTCTTTAAGGACTGGTATGCAAAAAGAAAGAGATGCCTTACTTAATAAATTGGTTGCTATTCAATATGAAAGAAACGACGTTGCATTTGAAAGAAATAAATTTAGGGTAAAAGGCGATACAGTAGAAATTTTCCCTGTTTATTCTTCAGAGAATGCTATAAGAGTTGAATTCTTTGGTGACGAAATTGACAGAATTTCAGAGTTTAATCCATTGACGGGTGAAATTAAGTGCAATCTTTCTCACGTTGCAATTTACCCTGCATCTCACTATGTTGTTGAGCATGAAAAAATGGAAAGAGCTTTAGAAGAAATATATAATGAAATGACTGAAACTGCCGAGAATTTCAAAAAAGAAGGCAAACTCTTAGAAGCTCAACGAATTATGCAACGAACACAATATGATATTGAAATGCTTCGTGAAACTGGATTTTGCAAAGGTATTGAAAACTATTCGAGAGTTATGTCTGGCAGAGAGCCTGGTACTGCACCATTTACACTCTTAGACTATTTCCCTGATGACTATTTGTTATTTGTTGACGAGTCACACGTTACACTACCACAGGTAAGAGGAATGTTTGGCGGTGATCGTTCAAGAAAAGAAAGTCTTGTTAATTTCGGCTTCAGACTTCCGTCAGCGTTTGATAACAGACCACTTAAATTCGATGAATTTTATGAAAAAACAAATCAAAGAATTTTTGTCAGTGCTACACCAGGTGAATTTGAAAAATCAAAGAGTGCGCAAATTGCAGAGCAGGTTATAAGACCAACTGGTCTTTTAGACCCTGAAATATTTGTTAGAAGTACCGATGGTCAAATTGATGATTTAATATCTGAAATAAATATAAGAGTAGATAAAAAAGAGCGTGTTTTAGTTACAACTCTTACACGAAAAATGGCAGAGGATTTAACTGAATATCTTGAAGGCTGTAAAATCAAAGTACGCTATATGCACTATGATATAGATACAATTGAACGAATGGAAATCATAAGGGATTTAAGACTCGGTGAGTTTGACGTTTTAGTTGGTATCAACTTGCTTCGTGAGGGTCTTGATATTCCAGAGGTTTCATTAGTGGCAATTCTTGATGCCGACAAAGAAGGGTTTTTAAGAAGTGAAACGTCACTTATTCAGACAATAGGCAGAGCAGCACGTAACGCTAACGGTCAGGTTATTATGTATGCTGACGAGGTTACACGCTCAATGGAAAATGCAATAAGTGAAACGTATCGTCGTCGTGAAAAGCAGATGAAATATAACGAAGAAAATGGCATTACACCAGAAACCATTAAAAAGGATGTTCGTGAAATACTTGAGATTTCTTCTAAAGATAACGTTCAGGAGAAAATTGCTAAAAAGAGGTTTTCTGCTAATGAAAAAAATCAGTTGATAGAAAAGCTCACAAAAGAAATGAGAGCAGCCGCAAAGCTTCTTGAATTTGAACATGCGGCATATTTAAGAGACCAGATTGAAAAGATTAAAAATAGTTAGGTAGTAAGAATGGAAAAGAATTTAAAAGTAAAAGGTGCAAAGGTACACAATTTAAAAAATGTAAATGTTGAAATACCAAGGGATAAGCTTGTAGTTTTTACAGGTCTTTCTGGCTCTGGTAAATCTTCGCTTGCATTCGATACAATTTACGCTGAGGGTCAGAGAAGATATATGGAAAGCCTCTCTTCTTATGCTCGTCAGTTCTTAGGTCAGATGGATAAGCCTGATGTTGAAAGCATTGAAGGTCTTTCACCAGCAATTTCAATCGACCAGAAAACAACCTCTAAAAACCCACGTTCAACAGTTGGTACAGTAACAGAAATATATGACTATCTTCGTCTTTTATATGCAAGAGTAGGTGTGCCACATTGTCCTGTTTGCGGTAAAGAGATTAAAACACAATCTATTGACCAGATTGTAGATAAGGTTATGGAACTCCCAGATGGCACAAAGTTTCAGGTTTTAGCACCTATTGCAAAAGGCAAAAAAGGTGAATTTAAAAAGGAACTTGAACAGGCTTCTAAATCTGGTTATGTAAGAGCAAGAATTGACGGAATTGTTTACGATTTATCTGAAGATATAAAATTAGAAAAGAATATTAAGCATACCATTGAAATTATAGTTGATCGTCTCGTTATGAAGCGTGATATTACATCTCGTCTTTCAGATTCTTTAGAAACTGCATTTTCTATTACAGATGGTACAGTTTTAATTGCTGTTGTTGATGGTGAAGAGCAATTATATTCACAGAATTTTGCTTGTCCTGAGCACGGCTCGTTTATGGATGAATTAGAGCCAAGAATGTTCTCTTTCAATAATCCGTTTGGTGCTTGTCCTACTTGTTCGGGTCTTAGTATGTTTTTGAGAGTATCTGAAGATTTATTAGTTCCTAACAGAAATCTTTCTATTAATGAGGGTGCAATCAAAGGCTGTGGCTGGGGTCAGAGTGATAGAAGCACAATAGCGGGTATGTATTATTCTGCATTAGCTGAAAGGTATAATTTTACATTTGATACACCTTTTAAAGATATTTCAAAAGAAGGTCAAAATGCAATCTTTTATGGTACAAAAGGCGAAAGAATG
>JAZNCY010000007.1:0-2195 GCA_045587825.1 Acutalibacteraceae bacterium | reverse complement strand
CTATTCAGTGCATGAAGCCGTACGAAGATTAAGAGATTTGTAAAGACACCAAGGGGCGTCGCTTTGAGCGTACGTCCCTTTTTTTGTTGCCCTGGGGGCTTTCCTCATGGTAAAATCCACATTATGCCGACTTAAAATGAGCAAGAAGAAAGGTCTTGTCATAATGTCTGATTAGGGACACCAAGACAAGACCTTTGCCAACAAAGCTCGCGCACAACTGAAATTTATCTCTCCACCTCAACAATCAATTCAGAGAATATTCCAGATATGCTAATTATGCTTCCGGCGTTTTCATTTTCTTCTATTGCAACTATTTCACCGTTTTTACGGGTGATGAGCTTGCATTTTCTTCCATTGTTTAAGAGTTTGTAGCCATCTGCATTTTCAAGGTGAACAATCGCTTTCGCTTTGAACTGGTTTACATCAAGCTCTGTGCAGTTACCTAAAATGAAAATTTCGTAGTCAGTCTTTGCGGTAAACTCCAGACTTCCCTCTGTGTCGCGGATAAAAACTTTTTCTGCATCGCCGTCGTACTCAAGTCGACTGAGGCGTAAATCCTCCACAAAAAGTTCTTTAACGCTAGCACTTACCTCTGTATGCTCGGTGAACTTTTCAGGAAGCAGGATTGTAATATCCACGCTTTCCTGTGCTTCAAAACGGCTGACACCCTTTTTGTTTACAAGCGCAACATCCAACTTATTACGATTTTCGTCAAGTTTTACCTTGAAAAGAGAGCCAATTTCAGCAAAGCTTTCGGAAGAAAGCATAATGTGGATTTTTTCATCCACGCCTGTTTTTATGGTGATTTTCCTTGCACCACCCAAGTTTATGTCAAAATGCTTTCCGGTGTCGATGTCATAAACTGTTTCGCTTTCGAAAACCACCAGTTTTTCTTCCTGCTTTTTGACCTCTTCAAGCACAAGTTCATCGAGAGTGAGTTTGAAAAGTTCTGCGAGAATAATCATATTTTCAACATCAGGGAGACCACGCTTGGTCTCCCATTTTGTTATCGCTTGACGGCTTACTCCTATTTTCTCAGCAAGCTGTTCCTGAGAAAATCCCTCTTTTAATCTGTACTGCTTTAATTTATCACCAAAATCCATTTTTGTCTCTCCTTATTCCTTAATGAGTGCATATGCTGAAATCTTTCTTATCGGCATACACAAAATAATACTTATCATAATGTTTACTAAAATCTGAGCTACTGCAAATAGCATTAAAAAGCAAAATGAAATCTCAATGTTATTTTTCATAACACCCAAAGTCTCAAAAATAAACTGATAGATAGCGGGCATATAGAAAAGTGCCAACACACTTGAAAGCATGATTGCTATAATTAACACAGGCATAAACGAGCCTGCTGTCTGTAAAATAAGTTGTGAGCTTGTGTAACCCATTGCTTTGTAAATGCCCAGTTCCTGTCTTCTTTTTACAAGCAGGGACTTGATAACAATATATAGAATAAATAACACAACGAGAATTGTTACCGCAAAAATCGCCACTACAAGCACCACGGTAATACCCATATACATATCCTGTGCTTCAGTTTGAAGTTTGTAAGAATTCACTGTGTCTGCTACCAATGCAGAGTAATCGGATTTATATTCCTTTGTAATCTTTTCGGCATTTTCAGCATTTTCAAGATACACATAAAAGTATGGAGTCTGATTTTGGTTAAATAGACTGTTGTATCCTTCTATGCTGAGTTCACAAAGCTCGCCCTGTAAATTTACGCTTTGCACAAAGCCTGTAACCTGAAAGCTTTTTGTGATGCCGTCCACCGTCACTCTGACTGTGTCACCGATTTTAAAATTTTCTTCAAAAGCACTGCCCAGAGCGATTTCATCTGCTTCTTTCGGATTTTCACCCATATAACATACATCATTTCTCACCTTTGAGAAGTCCTCGCAGGCAAAAGCAGTCACCGTTTTCTCTTCAATTTTAACAATTGCAGACATATATTTCAATGAATTTTCCACACGGTTATCGTTATCAAGTTTTAACTCAAGTTCACTCACACTGCCACTTTCAGGATATATAGTCACATCTGCTACTTCGTCTGACAAAGCAGACATAAAATTATCCGGCTGGGCTACTACATTGTAGAACAGTGTGCCTGAAAATGCTATGAGAACCGTCAGCACGAAAGATACCAAAAAGAGCATTACATTCTGTTTTGTAGACGCTATCATCTG
>JAZNCY010000006.1:0-13068 GCA_045587825.1 Acutalibacteraceae bacterium | reverse complement strand
AGAAAATATTATATATGCAATAACCGAAACAGAAAAAAGCAAAAAATCAAAAAAATCAACTATTGCACTTTCAGTAATAGTCTCTTTAGTTCTTTTAATACCACTTTTAAAAGGTGGCATTGAAAGTATTGCTGAATTATTCTGGAAATACACTCTTATAGAAAACCCCTGGTTATTTATCTTTATGTTATTTATATCGTTATGCATTTTCTTTGCAGGATTAGCAGTTTACAAAGGGCATTACAAAATCTTACACAAATACCATTACCACAATGTAACTGACTTAAATGGCTATTGTCACGAGATTGGCAAGGAACTTATGTTTATGAGTCTGCCTTTATTAATCTCAACAATACTTGAATTATGGATTTCGATTGAGATAATTGCAATATTATCTAAACTTATTTTATCTTCAGGATTTATAATTTGTTTTATATTTATTTTCAAAACACAAATAAAATACAATGGTGGTTTATTTTAAATGATAATACAACAATCCCCTTGATATTAAAAAATATCAAGGGGATTAAAAATTTTAATTATTAATCATTTTCTTCTTGTGCTTGTTTAACAAGTTCATCCGGAACTGCTTCACCGTGTTTTACGAAGAGAAGCATTATAATTGCTACAGCAAAAGCTACCGGGCTATAGTAGAAGAGTGATATATAACTTCCCGAGAACATTCTTACAAAACCATAGAGGATTGGAGAAGCAATCTGTGCTGAGAATGTTGCTGTGTAGTAGTAACCTGTGAAGGTACCAACCTTTTCAACACCACCAATATCAAGAACAAGTGGAAGTGTGTTAACAGTAACAAACATATTTGCAGCACCTGCAAGAATAAGAACAGGGAAAATAAGAATACGAAGTATCTTTGTAACATCATCAACAGTTCTTTGAATATCAGAAATAGCACTTGCAAATGTAGCTTCAGCATCAGACTCAAATACATTATCTGCCACTTTAACAATGACATCATAAATATCCTTACCTGCATTTGCTTCAAGATAGCCTTCAAATTCAGCATAATACTTATCAGCTTCAGTTGTTTTTCCTGCAGCCTTTGCCTCTACATATTCAACATAGCCTACCATAGAAAGCTCTGAATTTTTATCATATTCTATGCCTTGCTCTTTTGCTTCAGTTTTTCTTTCTGCATTATAAGCATTAATCTGATCATCTATTGCAATATAAGCGTTATTAACCTGAACATAGTCATTGATAGTAACATTTTTGCTACCAAGCATTCCTACGAATACACCAAAGAAAAGTATAAATGCAACAAGGAAAACTGCAAGACCTGCAAGAATTGTTTTCTTTCTGCCGAATTTCTTACCAGCCTTACCAGCAGGAAGAGCACCAATAGCGGCTGCAACCGCAAAAAGAAGCATTATAGCAGTTGCTTCAGAGGTAATCATATGAAGAATTTCTTGTGCGAAGAGTGAGAAGAAGGTTGTAATAGCATTAGCTGCACAGAAGAGGAAGAAAAGACAACCGAGCATAAAGATAAGGCTCTTTCTTTCACCCTTTGTAAGCTTAGTAGCCTTAAGAGCTGCTTTTTGTGCTTTTATAGCTTCTTTTTGTGCTTTCTTTCTTGCTTTTTCATCAGCGTACTGATTAGCCTCACCCTTAAGCTTAATGCTTGTATCCTGCTCCTTAACAAAGAAGAGAAGAACGAGCATACCTAAAATCATTATTATTGAACCAATAATGAAAACATAGGGGAATGAAATTGTCTCATTAGCTTTTACTTCCGCTGTTGTTAAGCCTGTAAATACCGCACAAAGTGCAATAGCAATTGTACCAGCAATCATACCAATAGCTGAGCCTAAACCACCCATAAGGTTAATAACTGCATTACCCTCTGAACGAAGTTCAGGTGGTGTTAAGTCAGGCATAAGGGCTACAACAGGTGCACGCCATAACGACATTGAGAACACGAACAATATAACTGTAAGCATTGTAAGTGGGAGTGCTAAATCGCCCTGTACATTCAGTGCAACAAACGGAATAAGTGCAAACAATACTGCCGAAATAGGTGCGCAGGAAACAATAAATGGACGGCGCTTACCTAATTTTGAGTGACAGTTATCTGAAAGCTTACCGAATGTAGGTTGGAAAATAACACCAAAGATGTTATCGAATGTCATAATAATACCAATAAAGAGTGGTACTAAAGTAAATCCGCCACCTAAAGCAACAGTGCTTTCACCTTGTGCAGCAGCAAAGTCGCCAATCCACGGAATAGCATTTGCAATAGCATTACTCCAATCAGAAATCATTGCGCTTTCTGAAAGAATTTTATTAAGAATTTTTGTAATATATGGGTCATAAATAGCCCAAGCAATTGATGTAGCCAAGAAGCCGAAGCCGGTTAAAATCGTCTTTTTATAGTCAAGCTTTAAACCGCTTTTTGTTTTGTCAGCCATCGGAACTACCTCCATTCATAGATTGATATCGTAATTATATCATAACTTAATATATTTTCCAATTACAAAATACACCGGAATTTCATTTTTGGAACTTTACCCAAATAAAGTGTTTTTTATTTGTGCAAATAAACTTATTTTAGTTTTTATATTACTTTACCTGCTTACTTCTGTAAGCCTCAGCTTCCCAATTAACAATAAAATCTGTGAGTTCATCTGTCATTGGTTTGCCACCGCCAAAGCTTTCAGCATAAACAGCAATTTTAAGTGCATCATTAAAGAGCATTGAAGCGTTATCAGAGCCTTTTTCACTTACATCAACAGCGTAAGCGCCACAATCCTTAACCAATATAATCTTTGGTAAAAAGCCGTTTTTCTCTTTATATTCCTTTACTTTTTCAGGAATTATTTTCTCATCTTCAATATAAAGTGGATAAGGCTTGCAATAAACTATCTGGTCAGGATTAAATGGTTTATAAATCTTTTTAAGTGTTTCTTTACTTTCTGCAACACACAATGATTCGACCGATGGGTCATAGCTAATAACACAGTCATCTGAGAATGTTTCGTTAAGTACATTAAATGTACTCATACTCTTATCCCCGTCAAATTCACCAGATGACAAATCGGGCTCTCTTACAATTTCGCTTCTGATTTTACTTGTTACAAAACCTAACTTTTCGCCTAATTCTTCTACGCTGTTACCAGCAACAAAAACACCGTGATTTTCGAGTAATATAATATCAGCTGGTCTGCCTTGTTTTTCTTTATATTCTTCCATTAAATCAAAGCAGATTTTAGAAAGAATATAACCTGGCTTACAAACATCAACCCAGATAATGCTGTCACCGAATAATTCTTCTGCTTTTTTTCTACCATTCTGTGAGCAGGTAAGACCATTAACTAAAGCTGGGTGCAAATGCAAAACAAATGTATATTCAAAGAGACTGTGAAGAGTAGTTTCAACGCTTGGGCGTTTGCTTTCTTCGCCTTTTTCTCTTGCAGCTGATAAATCTTCTAAGAATAATGCTTCTCTTTCTTTATCATTATCAGGGTAAGTTTTAGAAAAAATCTCTTTAAGCTTAGCTCTGTTCATTTTAACAAAGCCATCCTTTGTAATAGTAGAAAGACTTGTTCCTGAGCCTTTGATATACATAACATCTCCGTCTTTTGCAGAGGTGTTACCACCACCAGCTAAAACGAGCTCTTCGTTGCTACCATAAAAATTTGAAAACTGAACTAATTTTTCGAGTATCATAAAATTATCTTCTCTTTCCTTTAGTATTTCGTGTATTTCTGTTTTTATTACCTTGTTTAACATTGTTCTTTTTATTATTTTGTTTTGCTTTTTCAACTCTGTCTTTATAAGATGGTGCAACAAGGCAATTTTTAGAGTTACCTATTAAATCTTCTCTATGTGCAATTTTCAATGCTTTTCGTACCAAATCTGCATTTTTAGGGTCTTTACATTGAAGTAAAGCGCGTTGCATTCTCTTCTCTTCAGGTGAACGTGGCACATACACTTCATTTAAAGTGAATGGGTCAAGTCCCGTGTAAAACATAACAGTTGAAGCAGTACCCGGTGTAGGGTAAAAATCCTGCACCTGTTCAGGATTATAATTCCATTTTCTTATGAATTCAGAAAGCTTTATTGCATCCTGCAATTTACTGCCAGGGTGACTCGACATTAAATAAGGCACTAAATACTGCTCTTTATTAAAGCTTTTTGTGAGTTCAAAATAACGGTTTCTGAATTTTTCATACACCGAAAATTCTGGTTTACCCATAAGCTTCAATACACTCTCAGAACAATGCTCAGGTGCTACCTTTAACTGACCACTTACGTGGTCTTTAACAAGTTTTTTAAAGAATGCATTACCAGATGGTGATTTGTCGGCTAAAAGATAGTCAAACCTTATACCAGAACGGATAAACACTTTTTTCACCTTTGGCAATCGCTCAATTTCTGAAAGAAGCTCAATATATTCACTATGGTCTGCCTTTAAATTTTTACAAGGAATAGGTGCCAAGCACTTTTTCTCAGTACAAACACCACTTTTTAATTGTTTATCACAAGCAGGCTCTCTGAAATTCGCAGTAGGACCACCAACGTCATTTATGTAGCCTTTGAAATCTTCCATTGTAGTTAAAAGCTTCGCTTCTTCTACTACACTTTCAATGCTTCTTGAACGTACACTTCTGCCCTGATGGAAAGCCAAAGCACAGAAGTTACAACCACCGAAGCAACCCCTGTTATGAGTAAGTGAAAACTTCACTTCTTCAATGGCTGGTACTCCGCCCTTATCTTTATATGAAAAATGATAATCTCTCATATATGGAAGAGCATACACCTCGTCTAATTCTTCACGTGTAAGTGGTGCCATTGGTGGATTTTGTACGAGCATTTTATCGCCGTAATACTCAACCAATGCTTTACCAGAAATACTATCCTGATTTTTATATTGAATTGCAAAGGTTTTTGCATATTCTTTTTTATTATTTTTTACACTTTCAAAGTCCCAGCTACCGCCGATTTCAAAGTGAATTTTGTCATCTCTGTTGCCAAGCCACACAGTACCACGTACATCACGGATTTTATTAACTGGTACACCTTTATTTAAAAGCTCGGCAATTCTTCTTAAGATATTTTCACCCATACCATAAGTTAAAATATCTGCACCAGAATCAACAAGAACGCTTTTCATTACTGTGTCATCCCAGTAATCGTAATGGCCGAATCTTCTTAAAGATGCTTCAAGTCCACCTAAAATAATAGGAGCTTCGGGATACGCTTCACGGATTTTTTTAGAATAGACAATAGTTGCCCTGTCTGGTCTTAAACCCATTTTGCCACCTGGTGAATAATAATCATAATTCCTTTTTCTTTTAGCAACTGTGTAATGCGCCACCATTGAGTCAATATTACCAGCAGAAACTAAAAAACCGAGTCTTGGCTCACCAAAGCGCTTAAAATCATTAACTGAATGAAAATCGGGCTGAGAAAGAAAGGCAACATTAAAGCCCATATCTTCTAAAACTCTTGTAATTATAGAAGCACCAAAAGACGGGTGGTCAACATAAGCGTCACCCGAAACGTAAACGAAATCGGGCTGAAACCAGCCACGTTCTTCCATTTCTTTTTTAGTTGTAGGTAAAAACTGATTGCCGTTCATACTTATAACCTCAATAATTTTTCTGCATTTTTATAAAAAATCTTTTCTTCTTCATCTGAAGTCAATTCCATTGTTTTAATCATACCAATATCCCACGAAGGTGCATTCCAAGGAGAGTCAGAACCAAAAAGAATTTTATCTGCTCCCTTTTTATCAAGAATTCTCAAAGCTCTGTCTTTTGGCATAGTACCATAACCAAAGGCCGTATCAAAATAACAGTTATCTATATCACAAAGATATTTTAAAACATCCTCACCCATTGAAAGACTGCCCCAATGAGCACACACAACAGGCGTTTCTATAAGCCCGACTACTTTTCTTAATCTTTCAGGTGTAGCGTGATATGGTGGTGGAAAGCCAAAATCCTCACCAGCGTGAAAAACAAGAATAAAACCCAATTTTTCTATTTTTTTATATATCGGAAAAAGTCTTTCATCATCAACAAAAAACTGTTGATAATCAGGATGCAATTTAATTCCTTTTATTCCATTTTCTTTTAATCTTTCAAGCTCACTTTCCCAGTCATCAGAAAAAGGAAAAACCGAGCCAAACGGAATTATTTTTTCACTATTTAAGGAAATAGCAAAATCATTAACCTTCGTTTGCTGATTTGCATTTGTTGCAATTGAAAGTGCCACGCTTTTATCAACACCATCTTTGCTCATTAAATACAAAAGTGAAGCTTCTGTGCCATCTGTCTGTGGAATAAGTCCCCCTGAAACAAAGCTTAATTTATCTATTGTTTTCCTTGCTATTTTTTCAGGAAAACAATGCGTATGAAAATCAATAATCAACCTGAATCACCACTCTATAATATAATCTAATTTTCAGATTTTTTCAATATTTTTTACTAATTTATATATTATATATCTTCTCCGCTTCTTGACAAATTATATTGGGTTTGATAAAATTTATTTTTGTATTAGGATTTTCTATCTTTTCGACACAAAGGGGTGTGCGTTTTGGAAATTGAAAGAAAAATAGGCTTCAGTAACGATATGTATATCGAAAAGCAGTCTGAACAAATAAAAAAGAGAATTGATGAATTCGGTGGTAAGCTTTACCTTGAATTCGGTGGCAAGCTTTTTGATGATTTTCACGCTGCAAGAGTTTTACCAGGATTTAAGCCTGACAGTAAATTACAGATGCTTTTAAAACTTAAAGACCAAGCTGAAATTGTTATAGTTATTTCTGCAAACGACATTGAAAGCAACAAAGTGCGCCGTGACCTTGGTATCACTTATGATATTGACGTACTTCGACTTATGGACGCCTTTTCAAGTGTTGGTCTTTATGTTGGCAGTGTTGTTATAACACAATTTTCAGGTCAACCTGCAGCAATTAAATTCAAAGAGAAATTAGAAACATTAGGCATAAAATCTTTTGTTCAATATATTATTGAAGGCTACCCTTATAATGTTCAGCATATTGTGAGCGAGCAAGGCTTTGGCAAAAATGATTATATCGAAACAACCAGACCACTTGTTGTTATAACAGCTCCAGGTCCTGGTAGTGGTAAAATGTCAACCTGCCTTTCTCAGCTTTACCACGAAAATGCTCGTGGCGTTAAAGCGGGGTATGCAAAATTTGAAACATTCCCTATCTGGAATTTACCACTCAAGCACCCTGTTAACTTAGCTTATGAAGCGGCAACTGCCGACCTTAACGATGTTAATATGATTGACCCTTATCACCTTGAAGCTTACGGCAAAACAACAGTAAACTACAACCGTGACGTTGAGGTTTTCCCAGTGTTAAACGCTATGTTTGAAAAAATTGAAGGCGTAAGCCCATATAAATCCCCTACAGATATGGGTGTTAATATGGCTGGTTTTTCTATTATTGACGACGAGGTTTGTAAAAAAGCTTCTCACGAAGAAATTATAAGAAGATATTTTTCAACACTTTGCGATAAAAAGATGGGGCAGAAAAACGACCAGGCAATCCAGAAAATTGAAAGTCTTATGAATCAGGCTGGTATTTCTGTTGAAAACACAAGACCAATAGTAAAAACTGCACTTCTTAAAAGTGAGACAACTAATGGTCAGCCTGCCGTAGCATTAGAATTACCAAACGGACAAGTTGTTACCGGTAAAACCTCTGACCTTTTGGGCGCTTCTTCTGCAGCACTTCTTAATGCATTAAAGGTTCTTGCAGGGATTGATGACAACGCTCTTTTAATTAAGAGAGAAATAATTGAACCCATCCAAGACCTTAAAACAGACTTTTTAGGCAACAGAAACCCAAGACTTCACACAGACGAGGTTTTAATTGCACTTTCAATGAGCGCTACAACAAGCGATATTGCAAAAAAAGCTATTGCAGAGCTTAAAAACCTTGCAGGAAGCGAAGCTCATTCAACTGTTATTCTTTCACAGATTGATGCTGATATTTTCAGAAAGCTTGGTATTAACTTAACTTGTGAGCCACAATACCAAAGCAAAAAGCTTTATCATAAATAAATTTTAAACTTAAAAAAATTAAATCCACAACGATTTTCATCGTTGTGGATTTTTGTTATATTTATTGAGCATTTGGAAGTAAAACTCCATCTGTTACATTAGATGAGCTTTTCACCTTACCATTATAAGCAACAACCTTATATCTGTAAGTGTTACCTGCTTCTGCTGTAGTATCAGTAAAGCTGAGCACACCCTTCAATGAAGCTATTTTAGTTGAAGCAGACCATTTACCATCAGCACCAAGCACCTGACGATAAACTACATATTTTGTAGCTCCGCCAATCTGAGCCCAGCTAATTTCAAGTGCTGCTCCTGTATAATTTACAGTAGCTGTCGGTGTTGCAACATAAAGTAAGCTTGATGATGCCTTACGTGCACTTAAGCTTTCACCATTTACAGCGTGAATTGTGTATTTATATTTAACACCACTTACTGCTGTTGAGTCAATGTAAGAATTAGTAGCTGATGTGCCGATTTGTTGCCATTCAGTCCATTGTTTATTAACGTATTCCTTACGATAAACAATGTAGCTTTCAGCACCAGTAATTGCACTCCAATTAACCTTTACTCCGTAAATTGAGTTAACAGCTGTTGGTTCTGGACGAGTGAGGTAAACAACATTATTAGAAGCGCCCACACTGCTCTTTGAACCACCATTTATTGCTTTAACTGTGTATTTGTAGTTAACACCTGATTTAACAGTTTTATCTGTAAATGATTTTGCTGTTGCACCTGCTGTACCAAGTTTTTTCCACTTAGTCCAAGCACCATCAACAAACTCTGAACGATAAACTGCATAATTAGTAGCACCAGTTACCTGAGTCCAATTACCCTTAATTGCACCATTTGCATTTTCTATTGTTACAACTGGTTGTGCAAGTCGTCTGAGAACCTTACCTGATGAAGCGACGCTTGAACCGTAATCATTGATTGCTGTAACAGTATATTTATATTTAACGCCCTCTTTTGCAGTTTTATCTGTGAACGATTTTGCTGTTGCACCTGCTGTACCTAATTTAACTGTTGCAATAAACTTTTTATCAGCATCGCTATATTCTGAACGTGTAATAACGTAACCTGTTGCACCATTTATAGTTTCCCAGCTACCCTTAATACCTGTTTCTGTGTTAGAAATTTTAAGAGTTGGTTGTGCTAAGAAGCTGATAGCTGCAGAAGCCTTACGTTCACTGTAAGATTTACCCTGACAAGCACGAACAGAATACTTATAAACTGCACCACTTTCTACTGTTGTATCAGTAGTTGAAGTTTTACCATCTTTTATTGTTGCAACACTCTTCCAGTCAGACCACTTTCCGTCAACAAGCTGTGAGCGATAAGCAACATATTTATCTGCACCAAGAACAGTATCCCATTTAAGAATTACACCTGTTGTTGTAATTGTAAGTGCAGGTTTTATAGGAGCGATAAATATAAGTTTATTAGAAGTTTTTATGCTACTCTTATAATCACCATTATATGCTTTAACTGTATACTTATACTGTTTACCTTCTACAACATTTTTATCAGAAAATTCGCCAACACCCTGATTTACTACACCAATTTTCTTCCACTTAGTCCAGCTATTGTTTATAAAATCAGAGCGATAAACATTGTAGGTTAAAGCATTATCTACATCAGTCCATTTAACCTTGATACTACTTGTTTTGTTGTAGGCTTTAGCCACAGGTGTTGCAAGTGTAAGCTTTGCTATAACTTCCTTCTTAAGCTCTTTGCTACAAACAGTACAAGCTGTATGTCTTGCGCCATCTTCTGTAAAGGTTGCTTCTTTGTCTACAATCCAGTCACTTTCAGTATGACCTAATGCATTAACCTCAATACCAGGTTCAAATGTCTTTTTACAGTCATTACAATACTCGTCACCAGTGTAGCCCTTTTCTTCACAAGTAGGCTGTTTTACATTTATAGTTTCAACATTTTTGTGAGCATCAGGATTAATTGCAAGCTCTGTTTTTTCTGCTACCTCTTTACAGCCTTCGTTTTCGCAAACCTTAAATTTTGAACCAACTGTAGTACAAGTCGCTTCAATTACTGTAAATTCTTTTGCGAAACTATGAGCACTAACATCTATCGGAAGTTCTGATGGTAATAAATAATCACAACCATTTGCACAAGTAACTTTTGCTTCACCAGTTTGAGTACAGGTTGCTTTTTTCACTATAGTAGTAACTAATCTGTGATTGTCAGGATCAGTTTCAGTATCTCTTGTAACCACTTCAGAACAAAGAGTACAAGTACCCTCTTCCTTACCTGCCACCATACAAGTACCTGGAACTGATTCTTTCCAACCATCTGCAGTTACTCTATGATTTTTATGCTCTGTTATAGTCATTTTACCAGTAGCATATTCAATGATATAGTTATCACTATTTGTTACAGTAGCACCTGTTGCTGTAATTGTGTAATCGCCTGTTTTCTTTATATCTGCATCAGTAGTTAATGTTGGCTCGGTTTCTACCTTATCATCACCAATTAAACCAGTAACAGTATAAGTTAAGACTGGTAAATCGTAATACTGCTCTGATGATAAATCATCAGGAGTAATTGTAACAGTCGCAGGAGTGATGTTTACAGTAGTTTCTAAAGGAGTAGATACTGAGTAATTTTTAGCATCATTACCAGTAAGAACTATTGAACCAGCAATTTCAACAGTCTTATCTTTTCCTACATTTGCATCAGCGATAGTACCTGTAAGTCCAGATAAATCAAAACCAACCTCATCGCCAGTTATTAAACCTGTATATTTAATAGTATCATTTTTATTAATTTCTACTTCGAGTGTACCATTATAAGCACGGTCAACTGCAGAAACAGCTGTTACTGTAATAACAGCTTTTTTTATAGTGAAGGTTTTCTTTGCAGTCACAGCTTCATCACCTTCACCTATTGAAAGAAATGCAGTATATTCACCAGCATCTATACACTCACCAGTACATTCAACTGTATATTTATCAAGTAAATCTTTGTGTAAAGCCTCAACTGTAACTTCTTTCTTAGTTCCATCATAAACAAGGTCAGTAGGAACAACTAAAGTAATAGTTGTTGACTTGATTTCACAACCAGCATTCTGACATTCTGCAGTAATCACTGCACCACTTGCTGAGTATTTCCAGTCATGTTTGTGAACTTCAATTGTAAATTTCCAATCATCATTTATAATTTCAGTTGCCGCAGTGAAGTTTTCGCCTTCTGCAACATCAATTTTTACAGTATATGTTCCTTTTTCTTTAGGCGTAACCACTTTTCCTTCGGAATCATAATATTTTACAGTAATTGCACCCATACCAGTAATACCAGTATTAGCTTCAACTGTTGCTGTTTTCTCATTACCATCATAAGTTAAGTTTTCTGGTGAAGTAAATGTAAAGTTTTCAGCAGTTGGGGTTGCTTTTTTAATAGCAACACTTACCGAAGCTTCTTCAGTGTTATCGTGATTTTCATCGCCTTTGACTTTATAATATACAGTATAGTCGCCTGCATTTTTAGCAGTTGGTATAGTTTCAGACCATTCACCAGAGCCTAATTTATATTGCATAGTACCATCATCAGTAGTACCTGCTGTTACGAGTTCGTGAGCAGTACCGGTATAAAACAAGTCCTCTTTTGGTGTAGGCGCTGTCTCAACTGTAGGAACAGCTTTTGTAATTTCGTATGGTAATCCTTTTGTGTATTCAGGTGTTCCATCCTCTTTAAAGCCAAATGAATAGTTATGGTTTGAAAGTGTAACAGTAACAGCTGCAGTACCTACGTTTGTGTTGTCAGAATATTCTACAGTGTAATCTGTATCTTTAACTAAAGTTTCATTTTCACACAAACCATTAAAATTAACACCTGGTGTATGAGCATCTCCGTTATAGACACCACTATTTTGTGTTAATGTTGTTGTAATAGTTTTTGGTGCGATTATAAAGGTTGCTGATGCAGAAACTTCTTCAATTTCATTTTCTGCATCTGCTTCAACAAGTGTAAGCGTTGCAGTATATGTTCCTGCATTAGTTGGAGTTATTGGATTATTTCCTTCATCGACACCATAAGATACTTCTGGAATTTCTTTAAGACCAGTAATACCATCAACTTTTACTGCTGCTTCTTTTGCAGTACCATCATAAACGAGTGATTCTTCGCCCTCTGGCTTTTCTGGTGCTTCAAGTGTAATTGTACCAAACTCTTTTTTACAACTATCACAACTTACAGTAATTTTATTACCATCTGCGACACAAATTATTTTTTCTTCGTCACAATCTTCTGCCTTTGCAGTAACAGTAACCGCTTCAGCTAATTCGCCAGCAAATATATTTTTCCATTCAATATTATGACCTTTATATATAATTTCAGTTAAGTCACTACAACCTTCGAATGCACCAACTTCGATTTCTGCAACACTTGCAGGAATTGTAACTGATGTGATTGTTGTATTTTGAGAAAATGCTGAAGAAGCAATTTTTACAACATTATATGTTATTGCAGCTTCGTCTTCGCCTTGTTGTACTGATTGTGGCACAACTACTGTTGTTCCGCTATCTTCACCAGCTACATAGCCAGTAAGAACACAAGCATTTTCATCTCCTTCAATTTTTGTGTAGGTAAATTCTCCTGATGTTATTGTATTCTCTTCACCAGTCGCACTTGCAACTACAGGTGTTGAGAAGCAAATACCTAAAACAAATATGCATGATAAAAATAAACTTAAAACTCTTTTCATCAAAACACTTCCTTTTAAAATTTCAATTATATTTTATATTCATAAATTCGCTTTAAAAATGCAAATTTTCATACATTGTAATTGTACTAATTTTTGTAAGTAAAGTCAATGTTTTTACAGAAATATAATTTTTGGTTTTTAGATTGTTTACAATTCAGGAAATAGGAATCAGGAATTAGGAATTAGATGTTATAAAATAAATTCACCCTATCATTTTTAGTTGATACAAAGTCCAACTTTAAATGATAGAGTGTATTCATTCAATACAAATTCCTATTTCCTAA
>JAZNCY010000005.1:0-22502 GCA_045587825.1 Acutalibacteraceae bacterium | reverse complement strand
CTTATTACTGAAGATACACTTTACCTTAAGGATGGTAGTGAATTTAAAGAAATAGTTGACCTTCCATCAGAGGTAGTTGCACTTGCGGCACTTGATAACAAAGCAAAATATGCTGAAACAGTTTATGTTGGTTCTTCGGTTGAAGGTCTTTTATCTATGAAAGGTAAACGTCGCCACTGGGCAGAGCTTCTTCCTGAAAACACAGGCGTTATGTCAAGAAAAATCAATTGCTTACAAATTGATGCCCTCGGTCATTTGTGGGTTGGTACAGATGATGGTCTTAATATTTATGACGGCAGAAATTACTGGTTCAAAGGCGATGATTTCTACTCAATTCCAAGTGGTTCTTTTAACGATATGTATTTTGCAAAGGATGGCAAAAAATACTTTGCTACAAATACAGGTGTTGTAACACTTATTGAAGGTAAAATTTCTTACTTCTCTTATGGTGCCTGGCTTATGCATCCAGTAGTTACAAAAATTGCAGTTTCAGAGAGCGGTGCAATTGCTGCTGTTACTCCAAGAGGTATAAGCGTTATTACTTCACAATATATGACACTCGCAGAAAAGGCAAAGCATTTTGACGATTTCTCAGTTAAATACAACACAAGAAATGAAGGCTATCACGTTGA
Organism: Acutalibacteraceae bacterium; assembly: GCA_045587825.1. Classification (GTDB taxonomy): domain Bacteria; phylum Bacillota; class Clostridia; order Oscillospirales; family Acutalibacteraceae; genus DTU089. The sequence continues at coordinate 21,870 of JAZNCY010000005.1, read as the reverse complement.
CAGAATTTTAAGAAAATATGGTGACTTAGAATCAGGCTGGCTTCCTAATTCTGATAACGATGGACTCTTTACTGGTCTTTATTGTGCAAGTCAGTGCTTCCGTTATGCTGCAACTGGCGAAAAAGGAGCAAAAGAAAATGCTAAAAGAGCAGTTGAAGCAATGATTAAGCTTACAGAGATTACTGGTAAATCTGGCTTTACTGCGAGAGCAACAAGATATGCTGACGACCCATATTTCGGTACGGGTAACAGAGAAGAGTGGCACATCTGCAAAGATAACCCTGACTGCGAATGGTTAGGCGAAACCTCAAGTGACGAAATGACAGGTCACTACTTCGCTTATGGTATTTACTTCGACCTTGTTGCAGATAAAAAAGAAAAAAAGAAAATTGCAGAAGTTGTAAAGAAAATTACAGACCACATTATAGAAAACAACTTCCACCTTTGCGATGTTGATGGTGTACCAACCACATGGGCAAACTGGGAGCCGGATTTACTTAATAACGACGACCGTTGGTATTTTGAAAAGGGTACAAACTCACTTGAAATTCTTTCATTCTTAAAAACTACATATCACGTAACAGGTGACGAAAAGTATAACAAGGTATTTGATATGCTTATTTCTAAGCATCACTATGCTATGAATTGTATGCAATATAAGTGTGAAGATGCTCATATTGCTCATATTGATGACCAGCTCGATTTTACAAACATTTATCCACTTATTGTTTACACAGACAGTGAAGCGCAAAAAGAAATTTTCAAAATGGGTCTTACTCACCATTACGAATATGAAAGAATTGAGCGTTCACCATTCTTTAATATAGTTTATGGTGCTCTTACAAATCGTCCTTGCGATATTGAAAATGCGGCAAAATCACTTTCAGAAATGAATCTTGACCTTATTGTGTGGCCAACTTACAACAGCTACAGAAAAGATATTGAAATTGATTACGCTCCACAAGAATTAGGATGCGCACCGCAATTAAAAGAACCAGTTGAGTATTCTTCAAGAGTGCTTATGAATTATGACGGCAACCAGTTCGTTTGTGATTCTGGTGTTGAAGAATTTGTAAGCATTAACACTAAAAATGCAAACAGAGCAGCGGCTTTACCTAATACATCTGGTGCAAATGGTATGAGAACCGTAATGCCATATATTTACCTTCTTCCATACTGGATGGGAAGATACTATGGGCTTTTGGGAGACTAAGCACAATAAAAAGACCAGTCCGAGAGGACTGGCTTTTTTTGTGGAACTAAGTTTGTCTTACGGCAAGTGAAGTTGCTGATGCAGTGAAGTTACTTCGTAGTGAAGTTTGCTTCGCAAATATAACGGCAAACTTAACATCACTTTACACTTTTAGTGTAAAACTTCACTGTGCTTCAGCACAACATCACTTTGAGCGTAGCGAGAAACATCACAGGAAAATTATATAAGTTAAAAAAATCCCATCGCAATTAAATTTGCGGTGGGTGTTATTTTTTATCCGTTAAACCGAGTATATAATCGGTTGTTGTTTTATGAAACTTAGCAAGAGCAATAAGAACCTCTGGCGGAACAGTCCTTTCGCCACTTTCGTAATAAGCGTAAGTTCTCTGAGGCAAATTTATTGCTTTCCCCATTTCACTTTGAGTTAAATCAGCATCTTCCCTTAAATCCCGTATTCTTTGAAACTTCATATTATCACCGAGAATATTATATGCAAGAACAAAATGTTCTATTGACATTAAGAACAATTTGTTCTATAATCATTTAAGAATAGATAATGCTATTCTTAAATTTAAATTAAGGGGAAAGAAACATGAATTATGACGAATTCATAAAAAATGCATACGTGGAAACTGAACTTGAAACTCCAGTTGGAAAAATTGTTGTTTCAAAAGAACGTAATCTTTATAACGCCATTACAAAAAAATACAGAACAATGGCAACAGATACAGTTGATTCTTTTATGGTATCTTATAAGAATTATACCAGTTGTCAGGATGTTATTGATTGTTGTATTCCGGATTTTCAGTTGAGTAGTCAGTTTGTATTAGATGATATAGTTAATACTTTGATAAGTAAAGGTGATTATGATTGGGATTACGATTCACTTGTTGTATATGCTGAAAAAACAGGGTTGTTTGATGATTTCAAAGCATGTCGAAATAATTTAATAAGGCAAGTTAATTCAATAGGTGAAAATTTAGAAAATGCAAAAGAATACAGGGAAGCAAGAAAAGATTCTCGTGGTCGCTGGGTTGGTGGAACATTTGGAGGCTCTATGATGGATGCTATAGGTGACCAAGCAGAAATTGCAGCAATGAATTTAGCGACGGGAGCAATCCATGGACTTGTAAATATGGCAGGTAATGCGAAATCTGAAAAAGAAGCGAAATCAAAACTTAGCATATTATTTGAAAGTGATGAATTAAGGAATTCATTTATAAATGCAGTATATACTTCAGTTTTAAAGTTGAGCAGACTTTTCGTTGAGTTGGTTGTTGATAAAGATTTGGAAGTAGAAGGTTTTGATAACAAAACAGAAGATTTAGAAAACAGAAGTAAAGCTCAAAGATTGGTTAATAATTTAAATAACGGAATGATACCAGAAGATAAAATATCTGATATTTGCAAACAGGTGTTAGAGTTAGACCCGTTTAATGATGAAATATATGAATATCTATATAATAAGTTTGGGGATGATGGAAATTTAAGTGCATTGGCAACATATTTTGGTGTAATAGCAATAAATATGCTTAAAGAGCAAAAAGCATTTGAATTTTTGAAGGAAAATTTAGGCGAAACCGAAGAAGATGCAATTAAGACAAAAGAAAGGTTAATAGAGTTTTGCAACGAAATACATCTTGAGGTAAATGACGAGCTTGAATGTATTTCTGTTATTGATAATATTATAAGTAAATTTGATTTAAAATATAGAACAGTAGCAGGTATTGAATGCTCAACAAGGGAAGCGGCGGATTTTGCAAGAAAAGAGTTTGAAGAAATAAAAAAGATACTCGATGAGATAGAACCATTGAGTGGCGACCCATTGCTTCCTTATGAAAGGGACTTGTTGCAAAAGAAGGAATATATCTCTAATAATTTTTCAAGTGAAATTGTGCCAGCGTCCATAGTTATTATGGATAAACATTTAGAAAACTTCAATAAAGCATTTTGTGATACACAGGTTATTGGTAGTGCAGATAGAACAAAGGCTGCCAAAACCAGAGCATTAAGATATGCTCGTAATGTTGAATTTGAAAGCGAAGAAGAGTATGAATTGGAATACCAGAAATTCGCAGAGTTTATTGAAGAAAACCTTGGGGTGACAATAGCTGAAGCAGAAGATGCAAGACTTTACCTTGAAAGAAAAAAACAGAAAATTGGTAAAGAGAGTATTGATTTGAGCGGAATAGCTACAGATTTAACAAGTGGTATCAAAGATATTGGTGCAGGATTAAAAGGTTTGTTTGGAAAGAAGAAATAATTCAATAGAAAATAAAAACGTCTACAAGAAAATACACTTGTGGACGTTTTTATTCGATAAAACACAACCACTTTTTAGATTATAACCGCAAAACTTCTAATATGTAAAGCGTAAATTTATATTTGTTGTTGAATTTTACGTAAAATTAGGGTATAATAATTACAACAGATATTTTAAGGAGGATTTTATATGCCAAATATCAGACCTGTTTCAGATTTAAGAAATTATGCAGAGGTTTTAAAAGAAATATCATTTGACGAGCCTGTTTTTCTTACCAAAAATGGCAGGGGATGTTATGCAATTGTTGATATAGAAGAATATGAAAAAACAAGAGCGATTATAAAGCTTATGGGTAAACTTTCTGAAGCAGAAAAATCTGCACAAGAAAATGGTTGGATATCAAGCGAAGATGTGAGTGATATATTGGGGGTAAAATAATGGAAATAAGACTTTCCCCAGTAGCAGTAAGTGATTTGAAAGAAATAAAAGATTATATCGAGCAAGATTTATCTAATCCAACTGCAGCAGAAAATGTTATTAAAAAGATAATAAGTGATTACACCCGATTAAAAACAATGCCTAATATTGGTATACCGCTTTCTAAAAAAGTTGGTTTTGAGACTGATTTTCGGTTTATAGTAAGTGGAAGTTATCTTGTTTTCTATAAAGCTGATAACGAATATGTTTCTATTTATCGCGTTCTTTATAGTCGCAGAGATTATTTGAGATTGATTTTTAATGATATAGAATTTGAAGAATAACGGAGATGTTTTTATGTTAAGAAAAAGGCAAGTACACCTTGATTTTCATACGAGTGAATTTGTGCCAGTTGGTGACAAATTCAGTAAAGAGCAGTTTCAGAGTGCTTTAAAGGCGGGGCACGTTGATTCTATTACGGTTTTTTCAAAATGCCACCACGGCTGGTCATATCACCCGACTACTGCAAATGAAATGCATCCTACGTTAAAATTTGATTTATTGGGTGCACAGCTTGAGGCGTGTAAAGAAATTGGTGTAAAAGCACCTGTTTATATTTCTGCGGGGTTTGACGAAAAAGATTTCAGAAAACATCCCGAGTGGCGTGTGGTTGTGTCACCAGAAAAAGAAAGACAAAAAGAATATGAAAACGAGATTCATTTTCACCTTTTGTGCTTTAACACAAAATATCTTGACGTTTTATGCAGTCAGATTGAAGAGGTAATGGTAAAATATAACCCTTGTGGGATTTTTCTTGATATTATTTCGCCTAAAATCTGCTACTGTGAAAAATGTAAAAGTGATATGAAAGCACTTGGCTTAAATATTGAGAATGAAAGCGACAGAGAGAAATTTTCTCAGATTGTTTTTAATAAATACCTTGAAGCAACAAATGCCGCAGTCAGAAAGCATAGTGCAACTGCAACTATTTTTCATAATCAGGGGCATATTCCAAAAGGTGATTACCGCTACATAAATAAAAACTCACATCTTGAATTAGAGAGCCTACCAACAGGTGGTTGGGGTTATGACCATTTTCCACTTTCGGCGGCGTATACTCGTACAGTTAAAGATAAAGAATTTTTAGGAATGACAGGTAAGTTTCATCATTCCTGGGGTGAGTTTGGTGGTTTCAAACACCCTAATGCTTTAATTTACGAAGCAGCGTTAAGTGTTATGAACGGCGCTGGTTGCTCTGTTGGCGACCAGATGCACCCATCTGGCGAAATGAATATGGCTACATATAATCTTATTGGCAAAGCATATTCAATGGTAGAAGAAAAAGAACCATGGCTTATAAATGCTAAAAACACGGCAGATATAGCAGTTTTAAGTGCAGAAGCAATTACAGGTGACAGAGATGTTAAGGCAGATACAGGCGCTAACAGGATGTTACTTGAAAGTAATTATCTTTATAATTTCATCGATGAAACAATGAGCTTAGATAGTTATAAATTGCTCATTTTACCTGATGTAGATGGTATTTCAGATGAATTTACAGAAAAGGTAAAAGCATTTATAAATAATGGCGGTAAAGTAATTGCAAGTGCAAAATCTATTGTGAAGGATAATAAATTCATACTCGATTTTGGTTCAGAATACATTGGTGAAAACGAATTTAAACCAACTTATTTAGTGCCACATTACGAAACAGTTAATGGCGATACTGAGTATTTAATGAGAGCAGAGTTTAATAAATTCAAAGTTAATAGTGGCGAGGTTGTTGCAAGTATGCAAAACCCATATTTTAACAGAACCTTAGAGCACTTCTGCTCACACGCCCACACACCAAATAATCCAGAAGAAGAATTTAGTGGTGCAGTTATAAATAACAATATTGCATATATTGGTTGGGATATTTTCACAGCGTATGCTCTCCACGGTCACCTTTGCTTTAAAGAGCTTTTTAAAGCGATTATGGAAAAAATGATTGGTAATGAAAAAACAGTTTCTGTAGATATTCCAGACAAAGCAGTTGTTACATATACTTATCAGGAAAAAGAACAGAGAAATATGTTACATCTTTTATATGCTCACACAACTGTACGTGGTAAAGGTACAGAAGTTATAGAAGACACAGTACCATTGTATAACGTAAAATGCTCCGTGAAATATGATAAAAAACCGAGTAGAATTGCATTACAACCACAAAATGAAGAAATAGCGTTTGAATATAAAAACGGCGAAGTAAAATTCACAGTTCCAAAGGTAGATATTCACGCGATGGTGGTTATAGAGGATTAAATTATGAAAATTATAGCAAGTGATTACGATGGTACATTAAACCACGGTGGAATTGATGATAAAAAAAGAGAGACAATAAAAAAATGGCGTGAAAAGGGAAATAAATTCGGCATTGTAAGTGGTAGAATGGCAGATGACCTTTTAAGAATTTATAAAAAAGACGAGCTGGAATTAGATTTTTTATTAGCGTGTAACGGCGCGGTAATTTTAACAACTGACGGAAAAATTTTAAAAGAAGATAAAATTGACGGCGCTGTTTTAAAACCACTTTTAGACTTTCTTTTTTCTCTGGGTGCAACCGAGGGGTATGTTCAGAGTGGTAAAAGTTATAGACTTAACGAAGATGGTGCCGAGAGAACTAAGGAAGAATTTACCCGTGAAACTTTACCAGAATTTAAATATTTCAGTCAGGTCAGCACAATATTCCCTGATAACGAAAAAGCCGAAGAAGTAACCAATGCAGTTAAAGAAAAATTCGGTGACGTACTTAATCCGTTGCAGAATGGAAGATGCATTGATATTGTGTCGGCTACTATGAATAAAGCTCAGGGGCTTTATGATTATCTTAAAATAGTCGGTGGTAAATATGAAGATATGATAACTGTCGGCGATAATATCAATGATACCCACATGATAAAAGAATTCCGTTCTTATGCCATGGCAAACGGCGTGCAGTCAATTAAAGATATTGCAGATTATGTGATAGAAAGCGTAACAGAGTTAATTGAAAAGGAATTATAAAAAAGACTCGGCAAGTTTTTACTTGCCGAGTTTAAATTTATCCGTCTCTTTTAAATCTAATAAATCAACTATATTAAGAAAGTTTTGTTTAGCAGTTTTTAAAGCTTCGGTTTTATGTGCATCACTTCCAAAATAAAACTTACAACCACATTCCTTTGCAATAAAAAATGGTCTTAACAATGCTTCTTTTTCTTCTTCAGAATTAAAAATACTTTTCATATTAAGCTCTATTCCAACGCCTTTTTTTGCACATTCGGAAAAAATATCATATAAATCATTAGTCTTTAAAAGTGAAATCGCCTTTGCGTGATTAGCTTTAAAAACATGTGTACCCGTTAAGTGAGAAACACCCATTTTATGCCAGGGTAAATCTTTTTTTAAGAGTTCTTCAAATCGTTTTAACCAAAGTTCTGCCGCTTCTTCTGCTATCTGTGGTCTTTTCTTTACTGTGTACCCCTCAAGGTGTAAATGTGTTGTAGAAACAGTAATAAAATCAAAGCAATCAATATGCTCGTCGCTAACACCTAAAGTGTAATTATAATCCATTTCTGCCTCTGCACCAAAGAGAAATTTTACTTTTTCATCTTGTGGCAGTGGCAAAACTTTTGTTATAAAGCTGAATCGTTGTTCTTCGTGCCATTCACCAACACTTTTTACGCTTTCATCCCACAAGTGATTTGTAAGGCAAATAGCTTTAAATTTATTTTCTTTTGCGTAATTTAAAATTGTTTCGGGTGTTTGGTTTTCATCGTGACAGCAAGGTGAAATTGTAGAGTGAATGTGAAAATCGTGGTCAACTATATATTTCATAAATTATGCCACCAATTTTGAAACAGGAAAATCTTCTTCGGTAAACCCTAAAATATACGCAATTCTTATAGGGATTTCGTAGTTGTTTACTGTTTCATTATTTTTAATAAGCTTTTCTGAACCGTAAACTCTTAAAGGTACATCCGCTTCGGAATGGTCGTCAGAAGTAAATTCATATTCACCCTGGTTATTTAAAGTAATTGCACCGGTTTCGTGGTCTGCGGTAACTACAACGAGTGTGTTGCCGTCTTCTTTTGCAAAATCAAGAGCAATTTTAATTGCCTTGTCAAATTCAGCCATAGCTTCTGTCATATTTTCAGATTCATTATTGTGTGAATGCTTGTCAATATGAGCACCTTCAACCATAAGGAAAAATCCGTATTCAGAGTCGTCTAATAAATCAATAGCTTTTCCAGTCATTTGTGAAAGGGTGGGTGTTCTTTTATCAGATTGATTTAAAGTCCATAGCTCATTTGTGAATTGTGCAAAGCTTTTTGAGCCTTCTTTTAAAGCCATCATTTCATCATATGTAGTAACGTATTCGTAGCCGTTTTCATTTGCCATTTTTTTAGTTGCTACGCCGTTTTCTGTACCCCATATAAGATTTATATTGGACTTCATTTGGTCTTCTGTAATATCTTCTGATTCATATCTTTCTTTAGCGTGAGCAGAAAAAGCTGCAGGTGTAGCACCAGAGGTTTCGTCTGTTGTAATAACACCTGTGAGCATTTTATTGTCACGGCAAAGCTCTGTAATACTTGCAGGATGGATAAAGACATCAAGAGGGTCAAGAAGATAAACACCAACACCACTGTTATAAGTTCTTATACCACAAGAGAGTGCCGTACCACCAGCGGCACTGTCAGTTACGTCATTCGTAAGTGAACGTGTTCTTGATGAACCACAAATTTCAAATGTATCGAGTGTAAGCTCAACTTTTTTTTCGAGTTTTGTTTTTTCTAAATGGTTAAAGCCCATACCATCACCAATAAGGAAAATTACATTTTCAATATTTTCATCAAAGTATTTGTCTGAACTTTCTGTTGTAGGTTCTATATATGAACCAACAGAGAAACCAAAAGAAAGAATAGCGCTCATTAAGGCAGCGGTAACCTTGCCCCAACAAGAAGCGAAAAATGCGAACATAATAATCACCCTTTTCAAAATTTATATTTTTATATTATAGCAAAATAATATATAAATCAAGTCAAAATTATATTGATATGTAATGCTGTTTGTTATATAATTAACACGAATATATTCAAAAGGGGTTCTTATTATGGCGGATAAGATTTTTGATTACATAATTCATGGTGGTGACTATAATCCTGACCAGTGGTTACATTCACCTAAAATAATAGATGAAGATATGAGACTTATGAATTTGGCACACATAAACAGTGCGACTGTCAGCATTTTTTCCTGGAGTATGTTAGAGCCGGAAGAGGGCGTTTATAATTTTAAATGGCTTGACGATTTATTAGATAAATTACATAAAAACGGTAAAGATGTCATTTTAGCAACACCATCTGGTGCAAGGCCAAATTGGTTAGCACAAAAATATCCTGAAGTGTTACGTGTAGAAGAAAGTGGCATCCGTAATGAATATGGCGTGAGACACAACCATTGTTTAACTTCACCAATTTACAGAGAAAAGGTAAGAAATATAAATACACTTCTTGCGGAAAGATATAAAAATCACCCTGCAGTAAAAATGTGGCACATTTCAAATGAATATTGTGGCGAATGCCATTGTGATTTGTGTCAGGAGGCATTCAGAGAGTGGTTGAAAAAAGAATATAATAACGATTTAGAAAAGCTTAACTTCCAATGGTGGAACGGCTTCTGGAGTCACCAGATTACAGACTGGTCACAAATAAATTCACCAAAATTCAGGGGTGAAAATCACGTACCTGCTATGAAATTAGCGTGGCGCAGATTCGTAACAGATAGCACAATCTCGTTCTTCGAGAATGAAATTGCACCTTTAAGAGAAATTACACCAGATATTCCGATAACAACTAACTTTATGAGATTATATGACGGTATAAATTACCAGAAATTTGCTAAAAATCTCGATATTTTATCGTGGGATAACTATCCTGCTTGGGATAGGGGCTTCAATGAAAAAGAAGCTTGTAGTGTTGCATTTGTTCACGATGCTTTCAGAACAATGGGCAGTGGCAAGCCATTCTTTATGATGGAGAGTACCCCATCACTCGTAAACTGGCACCCTGTAAATAAATTGCCAATGCCAAGACGTCAGGAGCTTTCTTCAATTCAGGCGGTGGCGCACGGTGCAGATAGCGTTCAGTATTTCCAATGGCGCAAAAGCCGTGGTGGTCACGAAAAATATCACGGTGCAGTAGTAGACCATTGTGGCCACGAAAACACAAGAGTATTTAAAGAGGTTGCCCATTTAGGTGAAGTTTTAGAAAAATTAAATGACGTTGTTGGTGGCAGAAGTAACAGTAAAGTTGCGGTTATTGCCGATTGGGAAGAATCTTGGGCAACACAATATTTCTGTGGCTTCAATAACGAGCACAGGGAATATTTTGAAGAGTGCACAAAATGGTACAAACCATTCTGGGAAAAGGGTATTGCAGTAGACGTTATTGCTATGGATGACGATTTTGGGAAATATGATTTAGTAATAGCACCATTCCTTTATATGCTTAAAAATGGCACAATAGAAAGAATTGAAAGCTATGTTAAAAATGGTGGTAATTTTGTAACTACTTACCTTTCTTGTATGGTGGATAATGATGACTTGTGCTATTTAGGTGGTTTCCCAGCTGAAAACTTAAAAGAAGTTTTTGGTATCTGGGCAGAAGAAACCGACTCTTTACCAGAGGGAATGAAAAATACAGCTTCTTATAACGGCAAAAACTATGATGTAGTTCACGTTTGTGATTTGTTACATTCACAAGGCGCAGAAGTTTTAGGTAATTATGAAACAGATTTTTATAGAGGGTACCCTGCAGTAACTGTTAATAATTACGGCAAAGGTAACGCTTATTACGTTGCATTCAGAAATGACGATGATTTCACAAAAGATTTCTGTGAAGATTTAATTGAAAAAATCTCGATTAATTGTGACACAGAAATTAAAGCAGAAAATGGCGTTAGCATAAGAAAACGTGGCGACGTTATTTTTGTAATGAACTTCTCTGATGAAAGTAAGAAAATAACACTTGATAAAGAATATAAAAATGTTGTTACAGGCGAGAGTGTGAGTGGGGAGCTTGTGCTTGATGTTTGTGGATATTTGATTTTAGGAATTAGGAAATAGGAATCAGATTTTCTTGGAAGGTTGTTTATGAAAGAATTTTTAATTGGTTTACTTGTTGTGTTTATTGCGTTTATTTTAATTTTAATCTTCAATGCATTAAGAGTAAAACTTACTGCACGAAAATTAAGTGAAAGAAAACAACACAAAACAAAAGAAGAACAAATTGAATATGCAAATCGTCTTTCAAAAATGATAAAGTGCGAAACTGTGTCAGAAGAGGGTTCTTTTGATGATACGGAATTCAAAAAACTCCGTGACGTAATGAGTGAACTTTTTCCTTTAATTCACCAAAAGGCAGAAAAAATGACTTTTTCTGATGACTGTTGGATTTATAAAATTAAAGGTAAAGACGAAAGCAGAAATATAATTTTGATGAGCCATCACGACGTTGTTGCCGTAACTGGCGAGTGGCTTCACCCAGGTTTTTGTGGTGAAATTTTTGATGATTGCTTATGGGGTAGAGGTACAGTTGACACTAAAACACCACTTTTTGCAGAATTTCAGGCACTTGAAGAATTGTTAAACGAGGGCTTTATTCCTGAGTGTAACGTTTATATCGGTTCTTCTCATAATGAAGAAATCGGCGGTGACGGTATTCCTGAGGCACTTAAATATTTTAAAGAAAATAACATAACTTTTGAAACTGTACTTGATGAGGGTGGTGCAATTATTTCTCCACCACTTGCAGGAATAAAATCAAATTGTGCTATGATGGCAATTCACGAAAAAGGCAGATATACACTTAACTGCTATGCAAGAGATAAGAGCGGTCACAAGGGTCTTACTGCAAATAAAAATACACCAGTTGCAAGAATGTCTGCATTTATAACAGAAGTAAACACTAAAAATATTTTTATAAAAAGACTTTACCCAGAAGTTAAGGGGATGTTTACACACCTTTGCCCTTATGCACCATTTGTTATGACAATTCTTTTTTCAAATCTCTGGTGTTTTGGTAATCTTTTAAAAACTTTAATGCCAAAACTTAATGCACAAGCGGGTGCAATGGTTGGTACAACTTGCTCATTTAACGAGATTAATACTAACAAAGAAGAAAAATATTGTCACTCGAAGGCGTTTCTTCGTCCGGTTTATGAAAGCGATTTAAAAGAAGATTTAAAGCAAATTGAAAAAATTGCTAAAAAGTATAATATCCAGTTAGTACCGGCTGAAAATAACGAGTGCTTTAAATCAACCAATGTAAATAATAAGTCAGTTGAATACACAAAGAAGTGTATAAATGATATTTTCCCCGACGTTATTCCTGCCCCATATATTTTACCAGCGGGAACAGATGCAAGACATTTATGTGAAATTTCAGAAAGTGTAATCCGTTTTGCACCAATCGAAATGAACGATAAGCAATTCGCTTCAGTACATAGCGAAAACGAGCATATTTCATTGGAAGCAATCGCAAATAGTGTTGTTTTTTATAAACACTATTTAAAAAATTATAAGTAAGTGAGAGTTTTATTATGGGCGAAAAAATAAAACAGGCAATAGGAATCGAGGGTACGTTTAAAGAAACTGTTTGGCCAATGATTCAGTATTGCTTTGCAAATATTTTTATGGGTGGCGGCGGCTACATTATAAGTATGTATTTTACAATATTCTTAACGAACGTTGTAGGTATGGAACTTCGTCACGCTACTTTTATTATGATGATAGCAACTGTGTGGGATGGTATAAATGACCCTATTATGGGGCTTATTACAGATAGAACACGCTCAAAATATGGCAGACACAGAAGATATTTGCTTCTTAGTATTCCGCCGTTGGTAATATCCTACACAATGCTCTGGAACTCCTTTGGTATTGATGGCAAAGAGCATCCGACTATTGCAGTTTGTTACTATGCATTCGCGTATATTCTTTATAAAACTGCTTACACAATGGTTGATGTTCCACACACAGCAATGTTACCAACGTTAGCACCAGAATATAACAAGAGAACTCAATATACTTCTGTAAGTTATATTTTCAACTCTGTTGGTATGGTGCCATCATATATTATTCTTTTAATATTCTTATCAGTTTTCGATTCATCAGACGTTCTTTCAAAAGAGTCTAAAATGCCATTCTTGTTAACTGGTATTGTGCTTTCTATTGTGTATGCTTGTTCAATATTTGCGACGTTTAAAACCTGTAAAGAACCAAGCTCCTTAGATGAAGAATTACCACCACTTGATATTAAATTTGCAATAAATGAATACATTCAGGTATTCAGAAACAAGTCATTCCGTGATTATTTTGCGATGTCTTTTTTTTGGCAGATGGCTCGTAGCTTCTTTTCAACTACAAGTGTTTATTACATAACTTACCTTGCAAATCTTTATAAATATTACCCGACCTTTAATGCCTTTGCAGGTGTGTTTGAAACTCTCGCTTTCCCGCTTAACTATGCACTTACTATAAAAAAAGGTAAAAGCAAATGCGGTGCGGTTGTTACACCATTTATGATTATAGGTCTCTTACTTGCGATATTTGTAAAACCTGTAACACCGGGTGGTAGTGTGACACTTACACTTGTTCTTATGATTTTAGGTGGTGCTGTGCTTTACCCATTCGGTATGAGTGGTTTAGGCTTTGTAAGTAATAACGTTTTACCAGATTTAACCGACGTTGACGAGCTTATTACAGGCAGACGACGTGAAGGTGTTATTGGTACTTTTAACACTATGGTAAAACAAGTTACTGGTGGCGTTATGACCTTTATGGTTGGTACTCTTTTAAATGCATTCGGCCTTGTAACCGGCAACGAAGGTGTTTATATTGAACAGACAGAAACTGCCCTTTGGGGTATAAGAATTTGTGTTGCAATTCTTCCTGCAATAAGTGCTACAATAGCATATCTCTTATTAAAACGCTTTAAAATGACTAAAGATGACCACACAATGATAAGAGCCGCTATTGCAACAAAACACAAATACGGCACAGTTACTTTAAGTGAATATGAAAGAGAGCGTTGCGAGCTTCTTTCTGGTTATAAATTAGAAAAGACCTGGCTTGGAACTTACCAGAATGAAGAAGAAATTCACACTTTGGAAAAAGATTCGAATGGTAATTATCTGATTCTTATTGAGCAAGAAAAAGAATTAAAAAAGCAATTAGCGGAGGCAGAATAATGGCAGAAAAAATAGATATTACAGTAACAACACCAGCAAGAAAATACAGTAAATTGCAGAGTGTTTTGTTTTACATAATTCAATGGACTTGGGGACTTCCTGTAAATATAGTAGGGTTAATTGCTTATTTAATCTGTACTAAAATTTTAAAACGCCCACACAGTAAATTCGGCTTCTCAAATATAGTTTATTTGCCGTGGAATGCTGGTGGTCTTTCAATGGGACTTTTCATATTTATGAAAGAGCATCACAAAAAAGAAGAGTGGGTTTATAACACCCGTATTCACGAATATGGTCACACCTGGCAATGTCTTCTTTTAGGTCCACTTTATTATATCGTTGTGGCTCTACCATCTGTAATCTGGTGCAACTGTTTCCAAAAATACAGAGAAAAAAATAATGTTTCTTACTACAAACTCTATTGCGAAAGCTGGGCGAACTCATTTGGAGAGAAATTCACTGGGTTGAAAAGAGTTAATGATAAATAAAAATAAGCCATAACCTTAGTTTATAGGTTATGGCTATATTTTTATGGTTTTTCAAATACAGAAATTGTGAAAAAGATGTCTTTTGCAGTTTCAAAATCTTCTTGCGAAATACACTTTAAACCGAAAGAAGAACAAAGTTCCTTAAGGTTTTCGCTTCCTGAATAAAGTCTGCATTTTTTCATAAGTTCATCTATTTCTTCTTTTATAAATCCAAAAGGCTCTAAAACGGGGTTCTGACGCATAAAAGCATTTTTTCGTGATACTGTTACAAATCTGCCACCAGATTTTAAAACCCTGGAGGTTTCTTTTATTGTTTTGTTGTTTTCCCTTGATTCATCAAGCCCACAATTACTACAAACACAATCAAATGTATTGTCTGAAAATGGTAAGTACCAGAAATTAGCGACAACAGGTAAAAGTGTATCTTTGCATTTTAAATACTTCCCAATACCAATTGTGTTACCATTACACTCAAAGCCAATGTCCACGCTGAACATTATAGTGTCTTTGCCTTTTGCACGAGCAACAGCACTCGTACCGCTACCAGCACCAGTCGAAAGTTCTAATATTGTCTTTGGTGAGTTTTCAATTACTTTCTCAGAGTATTCTTTATATGGGTGACTTGATTTGTCGATGTTTTTAATTCGATATTTACCCATACCTTTAGTGGTGTACTTTTTGAATTTTTTAATTTGTTCTTTTTTTATAACATATTCTGTGTTTATATCAGCAATCCAATTTTCAGTGTTGCTTTCAGAATATCTTAAAAGAGCATTTTTAATTTCTTCTTTTCCACCAACAAGTTTTTTAATGTATTCAATGTAAATCGGAACAGGTGATTTGTTCCAGTCAACTTTTTTATACATTTCGGTTATTTCTTCTTTGTGTTCCCAAAGAATTGCTTCAATAAGTTCTCTGTGCCATTCTGATTTTTCTTCGTTTGCAAGTAATACAGGAACTTTTTTAACTATATTGTATTTTTCAGTTTTATCATCTGTTACAAATGATTTTTTCTCAATATGTAACGCCTTTTTAGTTACAGGTGAAACCAGATATTTTTGGTAGATTTCTTTATTCATAAATACGCCCCCTTGGTAATTAAAAGTTTATATTACATAAGTGAGCAATTCAAGTCTTGAAATATGATAATTTCTGTGTTATAATTAGGTCATAGAGAAGAGAGGATATAGAATTACACGAGACTTGAAATTATAGTATTCGGTTGACATTTAATTTTGATGTGTTATAATATAAATGAACAAGGAGCTATCCTGTAAGCGGTTAGCCCTGATGTGTAGAAATAATCGCCTACTTTGTCAGAGCGGGGCGATTATTTTTTTATGCTAATTATGTAACCTGTGGCTACAACAAGAACAATAACAAGAATAGTTAAATATTCCATAGCATCACCCCCTTAAATTAAGAGGGTGGATACCCTCTCGAAGTGAAAGGGACTAACCGCCTACCGTTTAGGATAACTCCTCGGGAACAAAAGTTCCAAAAAGAATATAACATATTATGGTAAAAAAAGCAATATAAAAAATAAAATAAGGTGTGAAAGTATGAAAACTTTTAAAAGAATAATTATTTCGTTATTATCATTGTTTGCAGGCTTGTTCGTTGTACTTCTTGGAATTTTTATTGTTGCAATTGTTTCTAACGTAAACGTTATAGAAGATAACATTAAATTTCAGGAAGAGCATCTTGAATATCTTGAAACAGAATATTACAAAAATTACACACCGAAAAAAGAAAGTGATATAGCTTCATTTGATTTAGAAAAAGCAATAGAAGATGGTGTAAAGCTTAATGAAATTGCAATCTTAGGTACACATAACAGTTACCAGAGACTTGCAACTGCTGAAACACGTTTTGCAATGAATATAATTGATGCTATCACGTTTAAAAAAGCAGGTCTTGATACTTTTGATTTCGAGATGGATACTTTGACAGAACAATTAGAAATGGGCGTAAGAAATGTTGAAATTGATATAGAAACTCTCGACAAAGACGAAAAAATAGAATTCAAAGTAACACACAATTCGTTAATAGATAATGCTTCAAGTGCTTATGATTTCACTAAGGCATTACAAGAAATAAAAATGTGGTCAGACAATAATCCAAATCACATTCCTGTAATTATAATAGTTGAGCCGAAAAGCTTTGTTATAGAAATAAACGGAATGAAGAAATTCTCGTTAGAATATGCACAGGAACTCGACAAAATAGTATCAGACACTTTAGGTGATTCGCTTTTAACACCAAAGGATATGCTCAGAGATTATGCATCATTCAAAGAAATGCGCGAAAATGACGATTGGATTTCTTTAAAAGAAGCGCAGGGTAAAATTCTTGTGTTACTCCACGATTGTGACGTTACAGAAAGCTATATAGCACTTGATGAAACAATAAAAACACAAAATATGTTCCCGATGCTTCGCTACGATGACAGAAACGAAAGCTACACATCATTCATTTTAGAAAATGATGCTTGGCGTGCAAGCGAAAGAAAGATAGAAAATATTGACGAAAGCAATTTAATAGTAAGAACCCGTGCAGACGTTTACCCTGAATATAGCGACGAGCGTTACGAAGTAATAGAAGATTGCGGCTCACAGATTATAACAACCGATTTTCCTGAAAAAGTAGATGGGAATGAAGGTAACGTATTTTCATTTAATGGTAAGAAGATTAAGTTGTTAGGAAATAGGAATTAGGAAATAGGAAATAGGAAATAGAACTTCGCAATGAATGAAAGCATCCTATCATTTAGAGTTGGTTTTAGTATCAACTAAAAATGATAGGATGAATTTGTTTCTATAACACCTAATTCCTAATTCCTATTTCCTGGTTTCTGAAATTTCTTGACATCCTATTCAAATTATTGTAATCTTAAATTATCTGAAAATGCCAGGAGGTAGTAAGTTATGAAAATCACATTTATGGGTGCAGGTAGCAGTGTATTTGCACGTAATGTTTTAGGTGACTGTATGTGCTCAGAGGCTTTACGCGACAGCGTTTTTGCTCTTTATGATATCGACGGCGAAAGACTTGAACAGAGCCGTACAATTTTAGAAGCAATCCGTAAAACAAAAGGCGGTTACGGTAAAATTGAGTGCTACTTAGGTGTCGAAAACAGAAAAGACGCTTTACGTGGCGCGAATTTCGTAATCAATGCAATTCAGGTAGGTCTTTACGACCCTTGCACAATTATAGATTTTGAAGTTCCTAAAAAATACGGTCTTCGTCAGACTATTGGCGATACTTTAGGTATCGGCGGTATTATGAGAGGTCTCAGAACTATTCCTGTTATGGCAGATTTTGCACGTGATATGGAAGAGGTTTGCCCAGATGCCTGGTTCTTAAATTACACAAACCCAATGGCTATTCTTTCTGGCTATATGCAACGTTATACAGGTGTTAAAACTGTTGGTCTTTGCCATAGTGTTCAGACTTGTTCTTTAGATTTATTCAACCAACTTGGTATGCAAGATAAATTAGAGGGCAGACGCGAGCTTATTGCTGGTATCAACCATATGGCTTGGCTTCTTGAGATTAAAGATAAAGACAATAACGACTTATATCCAGAAATCAAAAAGAGAATTGATGCAAAGCTCAATGACCCTGAATTCACAAACAAGGTTCGTCTTGAATATATCAAGAATTTTGGATATTACTGCACAGAATCAAGTGAGCACAATGCAGAATACAATATGTTCTACATAAAGAGCAAATACCCTGAACTCATTGAAAGATATAATATTCCGCTCGATGAATATCCAAGAAGATGTGTTGAGCAGATTGCAAACTGGAAAAAAGATTACCAGGAAATGCTTGAAAAAGGTGTAAGAGAGCACAACCGTTCAAACGAATATGCTTCACACATTATTGAGTCAATCGTTACTAATACACCTTACGAAATCGGCGGTAACGTTCTTAATGAAGACAGACTCATTACAAACCTTCCAAAAGAAGCTTGTGTTGAGGTGCCTTGCCTTGTAAATGGAATGGGCGTAAGACCTTGCTACGTAGGTGCATTACCTGTTCAGTGTGCCGCTATGAATATGACAAATATCAATGTTCAGCTTCTCACAATTGAAGCAGCAAAAACACTTAAAAAAGAACATATCTACCAAGCCGCAATGCTCGACCCACACACTGGCAGTGAGTTAGATATCGACACCATAAAGAAAATGGTTGATGATTTAATCGAAGCACACGGCGATTATCTTCCTAAATATAATTGATTTTAGGGATTAGGAAGTAGGAAATAGGAATTAGTGTAAACAGGAAACGGAGTTACTTCTCCGTTTCCTGTTTTTGTATTATATAATCTTACTTCTAAAATCCTACCCCAACAGCCAACGCCCAACACCTGACAACTATATTTATGCAACCTATCCAAAATTATCATTAATAAACATAAAATACCTACAAAAACAAAGTGGATTTATTCGGTAAAAGTATTGCAAAAAATGTCGTATTGTGTTATTATTACAAAGAATATGGATTATAATGTCTTGGAGTGTATCTTGCGGAAAAAAGATAACTTTTGGATATCAGAATTTGGGTGAAAAAATGGAAGATTTAAAAATGGCGTCTGCTGCCAGTGAAATAAATATAGAAGCATCTGAGGATGTTGAGATTATTAAAAGCAGTGTTGTTTTAAAGAAAAAACCTGTTTACGATTTTCTTAAGAGATTTGGGGATATTCTTGTGTCTCTGGTGGCTCTTACAGCGGGGCTTCCTGTGTTCATAATTATTGCTTTAGTTATTATGATAGATGATTTTGGCAATCCGTTTTATATGCAGGAAAGAATCGGCAAAAATGGTAAGGCATTCAATATGTTTAAATTCAGAACGATGTATCGTCACTCTGATGCTATGAAAGTCGATTTAATGGAACAGAATGAGTATGACTCAGTCCATTTTAAAATGTCAAACGACCCAAGAATTACAAGGGTTGGCAAGTTTTTAAGAAAAACAAGCCTTGATGAGCTCCCACAGATTTTAAATATATTTTTGGGGCATATGACAATTATTGGTCCAAGACCATTCGTAAGAGTTGAGCAGGATCAGCTTCCAATCGAGCGTCTTTTAGTAAAACCAGGTCTTTCGTGTTATTGGCAAATTGCAGATACAGTAAAAATGTCTCAAGATGAACAGATAGAATTGGATTACAGATATATCAGAGAACGTTCAGTTGTGGTTGATATAAAAATTATTTTTGGAACAATTATGTCGGTGGTAAAGGGTTCAAATTCTTAAGGTTTGCAAAAGGGTTATTTGTATGAATGAAAAGAAAAAGCTTTTGATATATGCGCATTATTATGTGCCGGATGTAGCTTCTACTGGTCAGGTTTTAAAGGACCTTGCCGAAGGTATGAAAGATGCATTCGATATAACAGTAATATGTGTTGTGCCGTCTTATGAGGGTACAATTTCTGCTGAATATAAAACAAAAAAATATTACGAAGAAGAAATTAACGGAATCAAAGTTCTGAGAATTCGTGTTCCGGAGTTTAACAAGGCAGATAAATTAAGTCGTGTAAAAAATATTATTGGTTATTTTGTAGGTGCAGCACTTGCCACATTTAAGGTTTCTGAACAGGATTATGTTTTTTCAATTTCTCAACCACCAATTTTAGGTGGTCTCCTTGGTGTATGGGGCAAAATTATAAAAAGAGCAAAATTCATTTATAATATTCAGGACTTCAATCCTGAGCAGACTATGGCTGTAAGCTACAGCGATAATGGGTTAATTTTAAAGGCAATGATGATTGCCGATAAATTCAGTTGTAAATGCAGTGATTTAATTATTACTGTTGGTCGCGACCTTGTAGAAACTGTAAATAATCGTTTCAAAGGTAAAAAAGTTCCAAAAACAGTTATGATTAACAACTGGATAGACGAAAAAGAAATTTATCCACTCGACAAATCAAATCAGAAGATAGTTGAGTTTAAAAATAAATATAACCTTACAGACAAGTTTGTTATTATGTATTCAGGTAATATAGGTCTTTATTATGATCTTGAGAATATCATTAAGGTTATTGAAAAATTTCCTGAGGGTACTAAAACAAATGATGGTAGAGAAGTCAGTTTTGCATTTGTTGGTACAGGTACAATAATTGAAGAAATCGAAAGCTATGTTAATGAGCATAATATGAAAAATGTTCAGTTCATTCCATATCAGGCAAAAGAAGATTTGGTTTATAGCTTAAACGCTTCGGATGTTCAATGGGTTGTGAATGCTAAAGGCATTAAAGGTGTTTCTTGTCCGTCAAAATATTACGGCGTTGCTGCTGCTGGAATTCCAGTTCTTGCAGTTTTAGAAAAAGGTTCAGAAATCCGCTCAATTATTGAAGAAACAAATGGGGGTCTTATTTCAGACCCTTGCGATTATGACGATATCGAGAAAAATATCCGTTGGGTTATTGAAAATGCAGATAGTAACGAACTCAGGGAAATGGGTTCTCGTGGCCACGATTATTTAATCAAAAATTTAACAAAAGATATGTCTGTGGAGAAGTATAAAGAAAATATTTTAGGATTGTGAAAAAATGAGAGTTTTACTAATAAATTCTGAATGTGGAACTGGTAGTACCGGCAAAATAAGTGCTGCAATTGCTGAACAATATGAAAGTGAAGGTCACGAAGTGAAAATTGCCTATGGCAGACGTGCTTTTGTACCAGAACAATATAAGAGATTTGCAGTGCGAATCGGTACAGATAATGAAGTAAAACTCCATGCTCTTTTAACTCGCATTACAGATAAACAAGGGTTATATGCAAAACGAGCAACTAAAGAGTTTTTAAAATGGGCAGAAGAATTTAATCCGGATATATTGTGGCTTCATAATTTGCATAGTTATTTTTTGAATTATGAAATGCTTTTTGAGTGGATTAAAACCCGTCCACAAATGGAAGTTAAATGGACTTTACACGATTGCTGGTCTTTTACAGGGCACTGTGCA
Source organism: Acutalibacteraceae bacterium (assembly GCA_045587825.1). GTDB lineage: Bacteria > Bacillota > Clostridia > Oscillospirales > Acutalibacteraceae > DTU089. The sequence goes on along the minus strand of JAZNCY010000005.1, from coordinate 240 downwards.
CATTTTACAGTAGCAAAGTGTTATAAATGGAAAACAGAATGTAAAGATTGTTCACAGTTAAAAGAATATCCTGCAAGTTTGGTTTTCAGTAATTGTGAAGATACGTTTAAAAGAAAAAAGCAAGCCTTTACTGGTGTAAAAAATATGACTATTATCACACCATCAAATTGGCTTGCAAATCTTGTAAAAGAAAGTTTTTTAAAAGAGTATCCTGTTGAAGTTATTTATAACACAATAGAT
>JAZNCY010000004.1:0-9778 GCA_045587825.1 Acutalibacteraceae bacterium | reverse complement strand
AAACCGCCAATTAACATTTTAACGTAAGTAACAATGAGGTTAGGAATTGCTACAAAGAAATTCATAATTGTCTGGTCAATTGTACCAATCGGGTCAGTAGGAAGATAAGTGTCATCTAAATCTGCTGCCTTGTCAGTCTTTTTAATAGCATAGCTATCAATCTTTGTTAACTTCTGAACTTCCTCTGGATTCTCTTCGTTTTTATCAGATAATACATAAGCGTTATAGATAAGCTTATCGCCATCAATTGTAATACCTGCGAAGCATCCACCAGCATTAGGGTTAGTTTCGTTACCCTCTTCGTCACGTTCTGAACGAGTTGTTGAGTAAACGTCTGCGCAATCAAAGATTGGAGCCATAGCATCGTTATTTACACCATATCTCTTAGTACCAGCAGTACTTGGAAGAGCATAAATTGTACCATCAGGGTTAACTGCAAATGTTGTTTCAACGCCGTTGTAAACTTCTGTTACATATTTTACATCTTCTACAACTGCATCGCCTTTAACCTGCTTAGTTCTCATATACATATGGTCATGACCTGAAAGAACTAAGTCAACATCTGTCTGGTCAACAATTTCAATAAGAACTTCACGTAATAAAACTGTATCTGGCTTGTTGATGTTTTTACCTGCTGAGTAAGGTGCACGGTGAGTTAAAAGAATCTTCCATTGTGCATCTGAAGCAGTTAAATCATTTATAATCCAGTTTCTTTGTGCTTCTGTCATTGGGTACATATCATTTGTGTTAAGAACACAGAAGTGAGCTGAACCATAATCAAATGAATAGAAAGTACCATTAGTACCATTTAAAAGACCATCTTCGCCTTTAAGATTAAATGTAGTGTTGAACCAACCAACATTTAATTTATTTGTAATGTTACCCTCGTGGTTACCAGCAACAGGAGCAAGTGTTAATTTGTTATTATATTTAGAGAATGCTTTGCTGTAATCCTGCCATTCTTCGTTTGTACAATCGTTAACGAAGTCACCCATATTAACAACTAATTCTGCTTTAGGGAATGTTTTAACTGCAGCATCCATAACAAGTGAAGCGTTGTAGAAGTTTTCATAATTACTTGCCTGAACGTCAGCAATAGCAATAAATGTAAAGCTATCGTCACCATTATCTGTAAAGAATGAACCTACGTCACCCCATACGTCATTTTCAAGGCTACCTAAACGATAGTAATATGTAGTACCCTTTTTAAGACCAGTTGCTACAACCTTGTGATTATAATAATCCTGAAAGCTCTTTGACTCGCCTTCAAAAGAAATTGCTTTATCAAAGCCAGTAACAAGATAATCTGAAGCTTTAACAACCTGAGCTACTGAATCGCAATCATCAGGTGTAAACCAGGAAAATCCCCTTTGAGTTTCTGTATCACCATAAACTGTACAGCTTTGTCTTTCAACTACGTAGCCTGATTTATCTACTTCTTCAGCAGAAGCTGAGAATACGAAGCAGGAAACAAGCATTAACACAGCAAGAACAGCCGAAAGTGACTTTTTAACTGTATTTTTCATAACTAACCTCCGAATATTAGTACCCACAGTACTACATTTTAATTACCATTGTATTATACACCCGACTGTTAAGATTTGTCAATATTTTTTTAGTGAATCAGCGAGTTGGTAATTCCCCTTAATTCTGCATTTTGCTTTCCGAATTCTGCATTCCAATTAAGCCTTCACAAATATCATCATACGTCACTTGAAAATCCCCAGTGTACCACGGGTCTGCAACATCTGTTTTTCTGTCAGTATAATCCATAAGCTTTTTAACTTTATTTTCTGGGTCAGAGCCAAAAATTCTCATAATATTTCTTATGTTGTTACTATCCATACAAATGAATAAATCATATTTTTCATAGTCACTTTTTTTTACTTGCACGGCTCTTTTACCCTCACAAGAAATTCCGTGTTCAGCTAATATTTTCTTTGCTGGTGGGTAAACTGGATTACCCACACCCATGAAAATTTCTTCGCTACTTGTAGCCATTGAGCAGACAGAAAACTCATTCTCTCTTCCCTGTTTTTTAAGCATATCTTTAAATATAAACTCTGCCATTGGGCTACGGCAAATATTGCCGTGGCAGATAAACGCTAATTTAATCATAATTCTCCTCGCTGTTTATCTATTCAAGTACCAAACGTAGTGGTCAAACTTTCTTTTTCTATTCTCTATAGTAATACCCAACTCATCAAGTTTTCTTGTTATATAATCATTGTAAGCTTTATAATTAAAACCATCCTGCCACTTTTGTATCTGACTCTTGGTCACATCATCAAAATATTTAGGCAAGTATTCCTTTAGTACTGTATCCAAAATCGAATAATCATCTTTTTCGTACAGATTTCTGTTGTGGTAACAACAATATTTAGAAGCGAATGAAAACAAGTTAATTCTACCATTACTTCGTGCAATCTCATTAACTACCTCTGGGTCTCCCATTTCCAATCTCTCATCAATATTCGGAATTGTTGTAATAATATTTGCCAATTCAACCATGCTAATTTTACTTTTGTGCTGAGAGAGATGTGTAGAATTAGTAATGTCTATCAACCCTATTTTCATTGCTACCACATCTGGATCTGTATTTAAAGGAAATCTTTTCAAACATCTTGAAATCAAATCATTTTCTGGCCCATAGTTATCTGTTTTTCGAACTAATACATCAACCTCTTCAATTGTGAGATTCGTTATTGAGTCCATCGAAATGTCTCTACTTCTTTTCTTCGCCGCTCGAAGTGTTCTTTCAGGAACAGCAATTTCTACACCTGACAAAGAATAATAAGCTGGATTTTTTCCAGAACGGATAATCACCTTTTTCTTAACAAGATCCATGAGCGTTGAATATATGTAAGGTCCATGATTTTTGTCGCCATACATAGCTTCAGCTAATGCACCCTGTGTCATTGCTCCATTTATATTGAGCAAATTAATAATATCCTCTTTTCGACTCATAATTCACACCTTCCAAATAATCGGCTAATCTACATTTAAATACAGATTAGCCGATAATTATTAATTATTTTTTCCTCTCATCTCAAGCACCTTTCTGTGCACTTCTTCTTTTGTTTCACCAGTTAATTTATAGAAGAAGAATGGCACACCTGCCAAGAACATCATAATACCGTGAACAATTGTGTAGAAGAAGAGTAAGAGAATCTTTGTGTCGAGCCCTTGCTCTGGGTTCGGAACTAAATCAGTTGGCTGAATGTAACCGATAATTGAGTTATCGCCATAAAGCACCTTTGGTGCTAAAGCAGTTGCAATAGTACCACTTATAAGAGTACCAATAGAAATAACGAATGGCAGCGTTGCATCAATTCTCTTGCCTGTTTTAGCCTCTATATCCTCAAGAACATCTGCCTGGAACATACTTGGTAAAAGATTAGATGCACCAAACTGTAAGCCTATAAGGAATAAGAATATGATAAATACTATCTGTAAAACAGAAGAGCCTGTTTTAAAATACATATAACCAACCGTGAAAGCAAGTGTATTTGCAATTACAGAATAAATACCACTTGCAATATAAAGAACTTTAGAATTGAACTTCTTGAGAAGCATATTTATAACGAGCATACCAACTGCAGTACCAATACCTGTTGGCAAACCGAAAAGTAAGAACTTTGAGGTTGAGCCTAAAAGAGCTGCAGCAAGGAATACGCCCATATAGTTAGCAACTTGTCTGAAGTTTTTAAGTGTTTCTGAGATTATAATCGACCAAGCATATTTATTTGTTAAAACATCTTTAAATCCTTCAATAGGATTTTTCTTCTCTGCAGTATATGTAATTCTTTCTTTTACAGTACTCATACCTAAAAGAACTGTAATAATACCAACTGCACTGCAAAGACCTGCACCGATTATGTATTGAAGCCCTTCGTTATCTTTCCAGATAAGACCAATTACAAGAACAATAACAAGTGGTGCAGAGTTACCTACTGCAGAAGAAATACTACGGAATGAAATAACGTTGTCACGCTCTTTCATATTAGGAGTCATAACATTCGCAATCATATTTATTGAGTTACCTAAAGTACAGAAAGCACCCCATAAAACTGCTATTGTAACGAGGTAAATCATAAGGAAAGTGCCACTTAAGCCTTTTGGAGTCCAGAATGAGAGCATAAGAACTGCAGCCATTGGAACAACCACAAACATTGCGAGTGGCTTAAATTTACCCGATTTGCCAGTTTTTCTGCCATCTATATACATAGAGATGAAGAAACTTAAAATAAACGGAATAACACTTACCAATGTATTAAAAAGCGAAGCTTCATCATCTGTGATTTTCAAAACATTAACTAAGTAAGCGTTTCTGTAAGAGCCTACCATACCCGTCATACAGGTATAAAAGAATATACCTAAAAGATAAAGCACAAACTCTTTTGTTTTAACGTGCTTTGTTTCCTGATTTTGAATTACTGTTGAACCCATAATTATTTATCCTTTCAGATTTATTACCGCATTATTGTCAGAGTACCCCTTATTGTTACCAATAGTGTTAAGAAGCATATCGGTTAAATCTATCTTTACACCATTTTTTGAAAGTTTCGGTTCAATTCTTTTTAGAATAAAACCTAATCTTTTTAATGCTTTACTGATTGCCTCATATTCTGGTGTACCTTTTATATAAGGCATATCGCCTTTAAAAATTGCTGTGGCTATTTCGCCTGCAAAATCCATAAGCTTAACATTCTTTAAAGAACTATCGATTTTTATAAACAATAATCTTGCAATAGTTTTTAATTTAATTGAATTAAGCACTTTACCGCCGAATTGTTTTAACACCTTAACAAATCCGCTACCACCTTCAAGAATTTTATTGATTTTATTTTTAACAGAATACTTAAAACGCCAATCAAAAAATTCTTCTGCAGTTTCAAATTCAACTGGCAAAGTAAAGCCTTCTACATTAATGGATTTCACGTCCATAGTGCCATCTTCTGCAATTTCAATTTTACGATATTTACCTGGTGTACCAACCGTTGTAGCCGTGCAGATATCATAAAGCTTGTTGCCTTTTTCGCTAACAAATTCATTTATGCTCTGAATGTGCATATGACCTGTTAAAACAAGCTCTACGCCGTTATCTGCAAGAAATGAGGCTATTTCACGCCAATTTTTAACGTGAGCGTCACCTACTAAATCAAACACCGGCACAGACGGAATAACAGGATAATGACACATTGCGATTACCCTCGCCCCAGCTTTTTGAGCATTATCTAATTGCTCTTTTGACCAGTTTAAAAGGCTCTCATCAATTAAACCTTTACACTCTCTTTTGTTATCACAATTAAGTGCCAACAAGCGAATATTGGGGGCTATTTCTGCAATATAAGAAAGAGTTTCTTCATCTACTGAAAGAGCATCTTTGTAACCAAATTCGTAATAAAGATTATAAAGCTCTTTAAACTCTGTACCTTTTGAGCCAACGAATTCATCGTTTTTATATCCTCTGCCTGTTTCATTAAAATCGTGACCAGCAGTGAGCACAAAAATCTTTTTACCAGCGTCTTTCAGAGCATTTAATTCTCTAATTAAACTTTTGTGGCTTTCATACTCACCATCTTTAGAGAGGTCACCAGGGATTATAATAAGCTCGGTTTCTTTATCTTCTTTAAGCTTTTTAAATACTGCTTTATTAATAGCACTGCTTTCTTTTAAGTAAAACGCTTCGGTTTTCATATATTCTTCATACGCTTTACCTTCAGCACCTAAAGACTCCTCAAAATAGTGAGTATCTGTAAGCAAATAAAATTTTAAAGATGTCATATAATTACCACTTGTTTTCACAATATTCACAGAATGCATACATATCTTTTATTTCGATTTTCTTGCCATCATCAAGAGTAACTGTACCATTCCATATACCGTGAAGTTGGTGAGTGTGCATTCTTAAAAGGTTAAGCACATTTGTATCATTATGGTTATCAAAGAATGGTGTCATTGTCATATCAAATCTGCCATCTTCTGAAACAAACTTCCATTCATTCATAAAGCCGTTTGTTTTAGGGAATTTTTCTACGTCAACTGCACCGAATTTATGAAGCTTTCCATCATAGAAAATTGCAGTTTCTGTTGCATAGCTTTCGTCACCGATACCCCAGGTAATTTCAAAACCAACTGTATGCTCAGTGCCGTCTTCATCTTTAATTTTCTGCGCACCATTACCCCAGTACCATACTAACTGATAAGGAGTGTTAACTCTACCCCAGTCAAGAGCACAGAATGTATCTTCTTTTGAAAACTCAACAACCTTGTCGCCAAATTTGAATGTACCCGAGCAAGGCATACAATTCTGCTTTGTTGTCATAAAGAAGCCAGTTTTCATATTTTTAAAAGGAAGAACTGTTGTTATATTTTCAAGCCCTTCAGGAATATCCATATGGAAGTCACAAACAACATCCATATCTTTTGCTTTACCTTTAAAATAGAGTGTTCTGCTTGTTTCTTTAGTGTCAAATTCAAACTCTGCTTTACCTAAAAAGCTCTCTACTGTATATTTAAGATTGTTTGGCACATCGCCTTTTGGTGGCATTTTATATTTTTCTCTGCCACCTAAATAAAGAACGGTTGCATCAACTACTGTATTAGCATCAAGGTCTCTATCGTGTTGTCTGTTATGTAAATCTATAAGCTTAGCACTTATAAAGCCACCAAATGAAATATTAGCAAAGTTAAGTTGAACGGCATATTTACCATTAGAAATCTGATAAAAATCCCATTCCTTACTACGCATTTTAGGAACAACCTGACTTCTGTCATACTCGAAAACGTTATGTCTTGCATAACCCGGTGAAAGTAAATTACCATTTTCATCGAGTAACTTTGTAGGCTCTGTATATTCTTTCTGAACACTTTTAACCTCACCATTTAACCAGGTAGGATATGTTCTCTTATCCACTGCCATTGTAAAAACCTCCTAAAAAATGTTTACACTTATAATAAATATAACACATTTTGTACAAATAAGCAACATTTATTTGAATTGACAATGTTACATAAAAATTATATAATATTTGTAAAAATACACCAATCGAAAGGGCTAAAAAAATGTCTGCTGAAATCTTTATAACAAAATACAAAGCACAATTACAAGCACTTTTACCAAGTAGCGAGGTTGAGTATGAATTACAAACTGAAAATCCAATAACATTCACTGATTCAGAAAATGTTAAACTCTCATTTGCTGCTATTGCAGATACTCACTTTTCAAAAAAAGAATATCTTGCTCACAACGTAGAAAACTGCTTTAAAGATATCTTCAATTCAGGTGAAAAGTTTGACGCTTTACTTATGGCTGGTGATATTGCTGAGCTTGGTAAAAAGGCTGAATACAAAAGATTTTTCCAAGTATTTGATACATATAAAGACAAATTAAAACTCTTTATTACTATGGGTAACCACGATGTTCGTTTACAATATGGTCGTAACCAGAAGATTATTATGAACAAGGTAAATGAATACTTAAATATTGATACTAACAGAAAAAGTTATTATTCTTACGATGTGAATGGCTACACAATTATTGTTATTGGTACTGAAAAAAGAGTTCTTGAAAAAGCATATATAAGCAAAGACCAGATTGAATTCTTGAGAAAAGAATTAGAAAGAGCTACAAAAGACAATAAACCAGCTTTTGTTATGTGCCATCAGGCATTCGCCTTCACTCACGGACTCCCTGAAGTATGGAAAACTGGTGATATGGGTGAACAATCCCAAGAAGTAAGAAAAGTTATGGAAGAATTTAAAAATGTATTCTTTATAAATGGTCATCTTCACGGTGGTGTATTTGAAAAAACCTTTGAGGTTTTAAATGAAGAAAACGGCGTGTATTCTTTAAGCGTGCCCGGCTACAGAAAGCCAAACAATTTCGGTGTTACCGATTTAGGCGTTGGCTACATCGGCGAAGTTTATGACGATAAAGTTATATTCAAAGCTCGTAACTTTGTTGAGGGTAAAAATATCGATAGCGAATATTCAGAATACATAATCCCATTAAATAAATAAGGCGATAGCAATATGAAAAAAGCAGTTAATGTAGAAGCAAATAATTTTGATGCTTCACTAAAAGAACAGATTTTAGCAGTAAAAAACGCTGGCTTTCAAGGTGTATTCTTTGACTGGTCAGATACAGAAGAATTTAAGGAAACAGTTACATTTGCAAGAGATAATGGTTTAGAAATAGCTTCAATTCACGCTCCGTTTGACCACGTTTGTGATATGTGGAATGAAGAAAAGCCAGAAATTTTTCATAAGCTTATAAAGTGCATTAACGATTGTGGTGAACTTGATATAAAAACACTCGTTTGTCACGTTTATATCGGCTTTGATACTGTTGCAAAAGTAACTGATACTGGCATTAAAAACTTCTCACTTTTAATTGATGAAGCAGAGAAATATGACTTAAATTTAGCTTTTGAAAATACTGAGGGTGTAGAATGTCTTTATGGTATAAAAGAGCATTTAAGCAATAGAAAGAATTGTGGCTTCTGTATTGATACAGGTCATGAACTTTGCTACAACGCTGGTTATGATTTGTTAAAAGATTTTGGAGACAAATTATTCTTCTTGCATATCAATAACAATATGGGTGTTACAGGTGACAGAGTTTTCTGGACTGATGACTCACACATTATCCCGTTTAAACACGGCAAGGTCAACTGGCAGAGATTCTGCGATAATCTTAAAAGAATTAACTGGGATGGCTGGATAAGTCTTGAGCTTTGTGTAAAAAATAAGCCAGAAAAACACACCCACGATGATTTAATCGGTGTTTCATACGAAGATTTTTACAAAATGGCATATGAAGGCGCTAAAAGAATTGAGGACAAAGTAACGTTATGACAGAATATGAAAGAATGCACTCAGGGAATATCTACAACCCTGGTGATGAAGAATTATTTAAAGAGCAGATAAAGTGTCTTGACAGACTTTATGATTTTAATGCTACAAGACCTACTGAACTTGAAAAAAGAGCTGAAATGCTTAAAGAAATGTTAGCTGAAGTCGGCGAAAACTGTTACATTGAACCACCATTCCATTCAAACTGGGGTGGCAAACACGTTCATTTAGGTAAGAATGTTTACTTTAATTTTAATGCAACCCTTGTTGATGACACACACATTTATATTGGTGACTGTACAATGTTAGGACCAAACGTAGTTATTGCAACTGCCGGTCACCCGATTTTACCGGAATTGAGAGAAAAAGCATTACAGTACAACTTACCAGTTCATATCGGTAAAAACTGCTGGCTTGGTGCTGGTGTTATTGTACTCCCCGGTGTTACTATTGGTGACAATACAGTTATAGGCGCTGGTAGCGTTGTAACAAAGGATATTCCTGCAAATGTTGTTGCAGTCGGCAATCCGTGTAAAGTGTTAAGAGAAATAAACGAACACGATAAAGAATTTTATTATAAAGATAGAAGATTTAAATATTAAAAAACAAGGTAATTCGTATAAACGAATTACCTTGTTTTTTTAGTTTTTCTTTTTATTATAAATCCATATCATAACACCAATAAGTCCGATTGAACCTACCGAAACACCTGAAACAGCAATCTGCAGGAGAAATACGAACTTCTCCAACTTCTCGTAACCATTGTATATATAACTATTATTTGCCTCAAACATTGAAAAAATAACAGCACCGACAAATGCAATAATAATTAACACTTTTGAAATTACTGATAATTTCTTCTTTAGTTTTTCATTTTCTTTTGAAATACTATATAACTTATGAGTTTTCAGTAATCGTA
>JAZNCY010000003.1:0-1756 GCA_045587825.1 Acutalibacteraceae bacterium | reverse complement strand
CTCTATATTGTTTTTGTTTTCTTCAGCATATTTTATTGTTTCTAAAATTTCACTGTCTGAAATAAATTCTTCGGCTTTTAAAGATTTAACATTGTAATTTGACATTTTGCTACTTCCTTTATAATTTAATATCACCACGGTCACAAACAATTTCGTAACCAATTTTTTGCATTTGCTTTTTTAAATTTTCTATTTGCTCTGCCGACTCAACACCAGTTGCTAACTTGTTATCGTAAAGAGCATATTTACTTCGCTCTTTTTCAGGCGAAAGATTTGGCATTACAACATTTGCACCTGAAAGAATACCAAGCTCTCTGCCACCTTGTTTTATTGTACCCAAAGCAGTTGTCGCAGGGAGTAAAATATTCGGTTTTATAAGCCTTATTATAGAAAGATAATATGCAGTTTCTTCTGCAGTACCCGATTTTTCGGCTTTAAATGGTGTATCTTTTTGTGGTATAAATGGGCCTATTCCACACATTTCGGGTGAGAATTCTTCAATGAATTTAAACTCTTTTGCAATTATTTCTTCCGTTTGAAAAGGAGAGCCAACTAAAAATCCACAACCCACCTGAAAGCCCAAGTCTTTTAAATCTTTTAAACATCTTAATCTGTTTTCATAAGACATATTTTGGGGGTGAAGTTTTTCGTAATGCTCTTTACAGATTGTTTCGTGCCTTAAAAGATACCTGTCTGCACCAGCATTTTTCATTTTTAAATAATCGGATTTTTGATATTCACCAAGTGAAAGTGTTACGGCACAATCGGGGTATTTTTCTTTGATTTTCTTTACAATATCGCAAATGAAATCTACTGAAAATACACCCTCGCCACCTTGCAAAACAAAGGTACGAAAACCTAATTTGTAGCCATTTTCGCAACATGTTAAAATATCTGTTTCACTTAATTTATATCTGTCGCAGTTTTTATTGCTACTTCTTATGCCACAGTAAAAGCAGTCATTTTTACATATATTACTTATTTCAATTAAACCACGAATGAAGATTTTATTACCATAAACATTTTTTCTTGCTTCGTTGGCTTTTTGCCTTAAATAACAGGCTGTTTCTTCATTACGATTTTTAATCAGAAATAAATAATCTTCTTCACTTAAATAATGATTTTCTGATAAAAAATCTATTAACTTCTTTGCTTTTTCTGTCATTTAAGTCACCACGTTTGAATAAGCAGTTTTAACGCTTATTCCGTCAATCTTTCCGACTTTGCCCGCAAGAGCAGAAATTTTATCTTGTGGGGCATCTATTGCGACAGAAACAATGTGAATTCCCTTTTCTCTGTAAGGAAGTCCCATCCTGCCGATAATAAAATTACCATACTCGTGAAGAGCTTTGTTGAGTTCTTCAACTGATTCTGTGTTTTCAACAATAATTGCTAAAACAGCTACTCGTGTTTCCATAATAAAAACTCCTAAAAAAATAACACCCATAAAGGGTGCTATAACATAAGACAATATAAGCAATACAAAACTGCATTACCAAAAATCTGATTATAACACCTTTCAGTCAGAAAAAATCTTTGTGTCAGGATTTGTGACTAAATTATATTATAAAAGCCAATAAAAGTCAACAAAATTGCTAATGACAAATCTCAATTTTAAGAGTATAATACTGATATAATTTTGGAAAGAAGGCAAAAAATGGCTTCAAAATATTCTCTTGATATGACAAAAGGACCTTTTTTAAAGAAAATTTTAAGATTTTCTTTGCCACTTATGTTAACTGGTCTTTTGCAGATG
>JAZNCY010000002.1:0-7771 GCA_045587825.1 Acutalibacteraceae bacterium | reverse complement strand
GCAAATAATACAAAATTCGACAAAGATTTTTGTTAATTCACAATTCACAATGCATAATGCAGAATTGATATAATAAAAGTAATATCATTTTCAGTTCACGAAAATGATAGAACTTTGTTCTCTGGAGAGCAGAGCTCATTCCCTAAAATTATAATTATTGCTTAAAGAACTCGCAGAATGCTCTGTAAGCCATATAAACATCGAGTTTAGAAACTACTTCGTATGGAGCGTGCATTGAAAGAACAGGAACGCCTAAGTCAACAACGTCAACATCAAGTGAAGCGATATATTTTGCAACTGTTCCGCCACCACCAGCGTCAACCTTACCGAGTTCGCCGATTTGCCATACAACGCCAGCTTTCTCTAACATACCACGGATTTTGCCCATATATTCAGCACTTGCATCACTTGTGCCAGATTTACCACGAGCACCTGTGTACTTTGTAATAACAACACCCTTATTGATTTCTGAGCAGTTATTCTTTTCAAATACGTCACAGAAGGTTGGGTCGAGTGCTGAGTTAACGTCTGCTGAGAGGCATTCGCTCTTTGCTAAAATATCGTAGCCCTGAACGCCCTCAATTTCACCTAATTTGTAAATGAAGTTTTCAAGGTAATCTGAGTTGAGACCTGTGTTACCATCTGAACCTGTTTCTTCTTTATCTGCAAGAACTGTTACAGTTGTGTAGTTTGGCTTTTCAACTGCTAATGAAGCCATTACTGCTGGGTAAGCGCAAACTCTGTCATCGTGACCATAAGAACCGATTAAGCTTCTGTCGAAACCGATGTCTGCAGCTTTAAATGCTGGAACTGCTTCAAGCTCTGCGCTTAAGAAGTCTGCTTCAACAATGCCATATTTTTCGTTGATAAGCTTCATAATGTTAAGCTTAACAAGGTCGCTACCCTCGCCATCTTTAAATGGACGGCTACCAACTAAAATATTTAATTCTTCACCTTTAATGCCTTCACCTAAAGTTCTCTTTGCTTGTTCATAGCCTAAGTGAGGTAAAATATCTGTAATTACAAATTTTGGTTCGTTATCTTCTTCGCCAAGGTTTATTTCAACTACTGTGCCGTCCTTTTTAACAACAACGCCGTGAAGTGAAAGAGGAATTGTAACCCATTGATATTTTTTAATACCACCATAATAGTGTGTTTTGAAAAGTGCTAATTCATCTTTTTCATAAAGTGGGTTTGGTTTTAAGTCAAGACGTGGTGAGTCAATGTGAGCAGCAGAAATTTTTACGCCCTCTTTTAATGACTTTTTACCCATAACTGTGAGAATAATAGATTTATTACGATTTACATAATAGAACTTATCGCCAGCTTTATATTTCTTTTTGTCATCATATTTTTTGTAGCCGTTTGCTTCTGCAATTTTTACAACGCTTGCAACTGCTTCTCTTTCTGTTTTTGAAGAGTCAAGGAATTTTTTGTAATCTTCACAGAATTTATCTGCCTTTTTGATTTCAGCATCCTTTAAAACTTCGCCAGCATTTTCAGATTTATAAAATAAATCTTTTTTCAAATCGTCGATTTTTTTATTAGCCATTTTTAAGCACTCCTTAAAAAATATTTTTTATTAATTCTGCGAGTTCGTTTTCAAGTGAAAACGGCTCGTAGTTTTTTATAATATAATCTGCCTTTTCTTCGTAAAACTCATCGTTCTTTTGACCATTTATACGAATAAGAGCATCTTTTTCTGAGATATTATCCCTTGCCATAATGCGTTCTTTTCTTATTTCCTCTGGTGCAGTTACAACAATTAACTTGTCGCAGGTGTCAGCATAGCCTGACTCTATTATTGCCGCTGCATCAACAATTACTACGTTATGTGTTTTAAAAGCTTCATTTGCTTCACATTGTATTTTGTCATTGATTGCAGGGTGCATTATAGAATTTAAAAGTGCAGTTTTTTCTGGTGTAGAAAATGCTTTTTCAGCAAGTTTTTTACGATTTAACACACCATTTTCTAAAATATCTCTACCAAAATTTTCAGCGAGTGTGTCTAAAAGAACAGGATTATCAACTAAAATTTCACGAGCGACAATGTCACCGTCGATTATATATGCACCTTTTTCTTTTAAATATCTTGAAACAGTCGATTTACCAGCTCCTGTCTTGCCAGTAAGACCTAAAAGTATTTTATTTAAGTCAATAACCTTAAATGCTGCTGCTCTTAAAAGCCTGTTTAAAACTGCCAAATCGTCTGTTGTTTCATCCGGACAACGAACAAAGCATTGTTTTGCACCTAAAGAATCAAGCTCTCTTAAACAATCAAAAAGATGATTACTTAAAGACCGATAATCATTTTTGTTGCCGTATGTAATAAATTCAACGTCTAAATCATTACCCTCGCCATCAAAAACCATAGCAAAAGTGTCGTTTGTTTTGTTTTTATTAACATAGTCACAAAATGATTTATAATCACCTTTTAAAATTGTGACAGAAGCATTTGGTGAATAATGCTTGTATTTCATACCTGGTGAAGATACTTTTTCACCATCTTTAAGAGGATTTAAAACTGCACCATCAACTAAAACTTCGCCACAGATACTCTCTAATTCTCTTAACGTTACGTTACCAGGTCTTAAAAGTTTTGGGGTATCACCACAAAGCGAAATTACAGTTGATTCAACACCCTCTTCACTTTCGCCACCATCAATAACAAGTGGAATTTTACCATTCAAATCAGAAAAAACGTGCTCTGCTTTTGTAGGACTTGGTTTACCTGAAATATTTGCAGATGGTGCTGCAATTGGTAAACCACAATATTTAATTAAATTTCGTGCTACTGGGTGTGACGGGCATCTTACTGCAACTGAGGAAAGACCTGCCGTAACACACATTGGCACCTTTTCACTTTTTGGCAAAATCATAGTAAGTGGACCTGGCCAGAATTTTTCTGCCAACTTTTTTGCAATTTCAGGCACTTCACTTACCAAATCATAAATTTCTGAAAACTCTGAAATATGAACAATTAAAGGGTTATCCTGTGGTCTTCCTTTAGCTTCAAAAATACGCTTTACTGCTTCTTCTGAATAAGCATTACCAGCAAGACCATAAACAGTTTCAGTAGGCATTCCTACAACTTGGTTATTCTTTAAAAGTTCAACTGCTTCTTCATATTTTTCGCTACCATCTGTAGCAGATATCTTTATAATTTCTGTATTCAAAATTATCCCTCTGCTGCTTGTAATTTTTGGGCAGTATCAGCAGTTACGAGTGCATCAACTAATTCATCAATATCACCATTCATAATTGCTTCAATTTTATAAAGTGTAAGACCAATTCTGTGGTCAGAAACTCTGCCCTGTGGGAAGTTATATGTTCTTATTCTTTCACTTCTGTCACCAGTACCTACTTGCGAACGTCTTTCATCTGCAATCTCAGAGTCTTGTTTTTCTCTTTCAACCTCCAAGAGTCTTGAACGAAGAATTTTTAAAGCTCTGTCTTTATTTTTGTGCTGACTTCTTTCATCCTGGCACTCAACAACTGTGCCAGTAGGAAGGTGTGTAATTCGGATTGCAGATTCAGTTTTATTAACGTGCTGACCACCAGCACCACTTGCACGGAATGTGTCAATTTGTAACTCGCTTGGGTCAATTGCAATATCTACCTCTTCTGCTTCTGGTAAAACAGCAACAGTTACAGTTGAAGTGTGAATTCTGCCACCAGATTCTGTTTCTGGCACACGCTGAACTCTGTGAACGCCACTTTCAAATTTAAAACGGGAATATGCACCCTCGCCCTCAATCATAAAACTGATTTCTTTAATACCACCAAGACCAGTTTCGTTAATATTCATAACGTCCGTTTTCCAGCCACGGCTTTCAGCATACATTGAGTACATTCTGAAAAGAGAACCAGCAAAAAGTGCCGCTTCATCGCCACCAGCACCGCCACGGATTTCTATAATAACGTTACGATAATCGTTAGGGTCTTTAGGTAAAAGAAGTGTTTTAAGCTCACTAAAAAGCTCTTCTTTCTTTTGCTTTGACTCTTTATATTCTTCTTCTAAAAGCTCTTTAAAATCCTTATCCTGTGAAGCATCTGAAAGAAGCTCTAACGCTTCTTTTTCAGTTTTATCAGCTTCTTTATATGCCCTGAAGCACTCAACAACAGGAGTGAGATTTTTAAGCTCTCTCATTAACTCTTTATATTGATTTTGGTCGTTAACAACCTCAGGCTCACAAATAAGCTCGTTAACCTTTTCATATCTTAATTCAACTTGTTCTAATTTATCAATCATTATTTTCTTCTCTTATTACTTTCTTAATATTTTTTTCTGCTTTTACTCTTGGAATTAAAAATTCTCTGCCACAATTATTACAACGGAGTCTGAAATCGATACCTGAACGGAGAACTGTAAATAACTTCTCGCCACACGGGTGCGATTTTTTCATTTCTAACACATCGCCAACCTGAATATCCAAATTTAACTCCACCTTTCAAAATTTTTCCATAATTTGAAATATTATAACACAACTCTTCATAAAATTAAAGAGTAAACATAAAAATAAATGGAATCAGGTGATAATAAATGTCGTTATATTTACCAGAGGGTTTTTTAATCAAAACAGAAGAGAATAAAAAAGCACTCAGCAGCTTTGAAAATTTTAAAGAAGCCTTTAAAAAAGGAACTCCTTTAGAAGCCCGAGCATTAACTTGTGACAAGGAGCACAATTTACATATCGACTTTGGTTTTATTGAGGGAATCATTCCACGCTCTGAGTGTGCAGTAGGAATTGACGAAGGTACTACAAGAGATATAGCAATAATTGCAAGAGTAAACAAACCTGTGAAATTCATAATTACTGATATCAAAGAATTAAACGGAAAGCTTACTGCAATTCTGAGCAGAAAGGTTTTACAAAACAGATTTTATCAATTAAGATTACCAGAATTAAACGTTGGTGATATTATAAATGCTTCTGTAACACACCTTGAGAATTTTGGTGTATTCTGCGATATTGGATGCGGTATAAACGCTCTTTTACCTATTGATAATATTTCTGTTTCACGAATTCCACACCCTAACGTAAGATTTTCTGTTGGTGATGAAATTAAAGTTATTATTAAAGATATTGATGAAGATAACAGAGTCACGCTCTCTCATAAAGAGCTTTTAGGCACGTGGGAAGAAAATGCGAAAGAATTTTCAGTTGGTGAAACTGTAAGCGGAATTATAAGAAGTGTTGAAAACTATGGCATTTTTATTGAATTAGCGCCTAACCTTGCTGGTCTTGCTGAATACACATCTAATGTAGAAGTAGGTCAGCAAGCAAGTGTGTATATTAAAAGCATTATTCCTGAAAAAATGAAATTCAAATTGATTATTGTAGAATCATTTGAGGCTGATTACCCAAAACCTGCACCAGTCTATTTCTTTGATGATACACACATTGATTATTTTAAATATTCACCCGATTGTTCTGAGAGAATAATTGAAACAATTTTTTAAGTTTATATTGTAAATAAATTCGCTGTATTGTATAATGATACCAAATAATTTTTTGTGAGGTATCACTTATGAAATACAGCGAATTTTCTAATATTCAGGGCAAGGTTTCAAAATTAGGCTTTGGTCTTATGCGACTCCCTAAGCTTTATGAGGAAAAAGAAGATATTGACTATAAAGAATCCGAAAGACTCGTTGACTTAGCATATAAAAATGGTGTTAACTACTTTGATACTGCTTACGTTTATCACGCTGGCGAATCAGAAGTTTTTGCAGGTAAAATCCTAAATAAATACCCAAGAGAAAGTTATAACATTGCAACTAAATTGCCAGGCTGGGCAATTAAAAATGACGGTAAAACTGTTGACGAGCTTTTTAACGAGCAATTAGAAAAATGTGAAGTTGAATATTTTGACTTTTATCTTCTTCACAGTTTAAACAGAGATTTATGGAACACCTTCACTTCTGTAAAAGCTTATGAATATTTAAAAGATAAAAAAGCTAAAGGTCAAATAAAGCATTTAGGCTTTTCATTCCACGGTGATATGGAATTATTTAAAGAGCTTTTAGAAAACTACGAGTGGGATTTTGTTCAGTTACAGATTAACTATTATGACTGGGAAGCAGACAACGCTAAAGATTTTTATAAATTACTTGAAGATAAAAACATTCCTTGTATTGTTATGGAGCCAGTTCGTGGTGGTTCTTTACAAAAATTGAATGATGAAGCAAAAGAAGTTTTCAAAAAGCTTTCAGATAACTCCCCTGCTTCTTATGCATTAAGATTTGTAGCACAGCTTCCGAATGTTTTAACAACGCTCAGTGGTATGTCAACTTATGAACAGGTTGAAGATAATATAAACACATTTAACGAGTGTAAACCGCTTTCAGAAGAAGAAATGAAAGCAGTTGAAGAAGCAAATATTCTTTTCAGAAAAAACTTCGCTATTCCTTGTACAGCTTGTAAATACTGTGTAACAGAATGCCCTAAGGGAATTGATATTCCATCTTGTTTTGCTTCATTCAATGAATATAACAAAACAAGAGAAATTGAAGATTTAAATAAAACCTATCTTCTTATACCGAAAGAAAAAAGAGCGCACAACTGCATTGACTGTAAAAAATGTATGGAGCATTGTCCTCAAGAGATAAATATTCCAAGAAAGCTTAGCAATATCAAAGAATTAACAAAGTAAGGAGAGTATAAAATGTCTATTATTTTTGATGAACAAAACAAAATTTTTAAGCTTGATACAAAAACAAGCACATATATTTTTGGTGTTTTTACTGGTAACTATTTAGTTCACTACTATTATGGCGCACCAATTCCTGACACTAATGTAGAGAAATTAAGATACAGAAACGGCTTTGCATCATTCTCTCCCGACTCACCTACTGCAAGAGAAAAGAATTTTTCACCTGACGTTACACCAATGGAATATTCAACAAATGGTGCTGGTGATTTCAGAATTTCTGCATTCGCTGTTAAAAATGCTAATGGTGACACAGTTACAGATTTAAGATATGTAAGTCACAAAATTCACAAAGGTAAAAAGGCTTTAAAAGGGTTACCATCACTTTATTTAAACAACGACGATGAAGCTGATACACTCGAAGTTTTAACTTGTGACAAGGTTACTGGTGCAGAAGTTACTCTTGTTTATACAGTTTTTAAAGATTATGGCGCAATTACAAGAAGTGTTATTGTAAAAAATAATTCAGATAAAGCATTTTCAATTGAAGCAGTACACTCTTTATGTGTTGATTTACCATCAGCAGATTTTGAAATGATTGATTTATATGGTAAATGGATTAAAGAGCGTTCAGTTGGCAGACATACACTTCACACAGGTATTCAGTCAATTAAGAGTAAACGTGGTTCTTCAAGCCATAACCACAACCCATTCACTGCACTTATAACCAAAGGCGCAACTGAAACTTATGGCGAATGCTACGGCTTTAATTTAGTTTACAGCTCTAACTTTTCTATTGACGTTGAAGTTGATTCATTTAACTGTGCAAGAGTTTTGATGGGTATTAACCCTGAAACTTTCAGTTGGGTTTTAGAGCCACAAGAAGAATTCTACTCACCAGAAGCAGTTATGGTTTACACAAATGAAGGTCTTGGTGAAATGAGCAGAATTTTCCACAGACTTTATAGTAACAACCTCATTCGTGGCGAATGGAAGAAAAAGAAAAGACCTCTCCTTATAAACAACTGGGAAGGTACAGGAATGGATTTTGATACAGACAAATTAGTTTCATTCGCTCGCCACGCTAAAAATATGGGCTTTGAAATGCTTGTAATGG
>JAZNCY010000001.1:0-2488 GCA_045587825.1 Acutalibacteraceae bacterium | reverse complement strand
CACTACTCAAACGTAAACATTAAAGAAGCAACTCTTATTGATGCACTTCAAAGCCCTATCTTTATGGCTTACAGAGAGCGTCAGCCATTCAGCTCAAATATGCTTCGCCCTTGTCCTGTTATGGACCAGCCTGGTGCTCTTAAGAGAATGGTTGAGGTTTCTGGTGCAAAATCAACTGACCTTAGCTGTCCAGAACCAGTTGAAGATTTATTTAACAAAATTGTTGACGTTTCTGCTAAATGGAAAGAAACTGCTGACAGAATGGAAAAAGAACACGGCTTTATTAACTTCAGACTCAGAAGTATCAGTATTTATGACGATGCTGAAGCAAAGCACATTAAAGACTACAAAGATTTTGAATAAAATTTAATTGAGGGGCATCGAGTAAACTCGGTGCCCATTTTAAAAGGTGTTGAAATATTTGGAAACAATATTAAACAAAAATTTAGAAAGAGCCAAAAACCCTGAAGCAACTGGTATTTCTTCTAAGGTAATAAGAGAAATGCTCGACGAGATGGAAAGAGAAGATTGTGAGCTTCACAGTCTTATGATTCTTCGTCACGGCAAGGTGGCAGTTGAAACATATCAGGCACCACTTAAGGCTTCTGACCCTCATATGGTTTATTCTGTGAGCAAAAGCTTTTTAGCAACTGCTTTTGGCTTTGCTTTAGAAGAAGGACTTTTAACTAAAGAAACTAAGTTTCTTGATATATTCCCTGATTACAAACCTAAAAAACAAGATAAATATTTAGAAAAACTCACAATAGGTCACCTTGTTTCCATGACAAGTGGTAAAGCCGCATCTGTCAAAGGCAGAGAAGAAAAAGACTGGATAAAAATATTTATAGATGCTAAATGGGCATTTGAGCCTGGCACAGACTGGCGTTATATAAACGACAACTTCTACATAGCAGCGGCGGCTATTACGAGGGTTGCAAAAATGTCTGTTACAGAATACCTTACTCCCCGTCTTTTCGAGCCACTTGGAATAGACGTACCAGTATGGGAAAAATCACCTACCGGCATTGAAGCTGGTGGCTGGGGCTTATTCCTTAAAACAGAAGATATTGCCAAACTCATTCTCTGCTATATGAATGGTGGCAAACATAACGGTGAACAGATTATTCCTGAATGGTGGACCAAAGAAGCTACCGCTTACCATAACGACAACTCAGGCTCACAATCGAAGTCAGACTGCAAAGCTGGTTATGGTTATGGCTTCTGGCGTTGTGCAGGAATGAAAAACACTTATCGCTGTGAGGGTCTTTACTCACAATATGCTATCGCAATCCCAGACTACGATGCTTGTATAATTACAACAAGCAGCAACTCAAATCTTCAACAGACACTTGATATCATCTGGAAATATATAGAAAAATCTTTTATAGATGAAACTGACACAGAAGAAAGTGTAAAATGCGAATTAGCACCAGAAGAACCACCAATCGTTACAGAAAGAAGTTCATTAGAAAAAGAAATTGAAGGCAAGGTTTATTCTTTAAGAAAGCCGATTTTTCTTAACAAGGCAGTTCACATCCCTGTTAGTTCATTACCAATGCCGGTTGTTTATTATTTAGAAAACCGTGGCGGTAATATGACGGATATTTCTTTTAAATTCAATGAATACGGCTTCCACTTCAGCTGGACTGAAGATGGTGACGAAAAAAATACAATTCCTGTTGGTATGAATGGTACAGCGTTAAATGGTGAAATTCATTTAAGTGGTTTAACCTACAAGGTTATTTCTGATGCGCACTGGGAAGATGAAAACACTCTCACCATTACAATAAGAGCGCTCTGTGCGGTTGCTAAAAGAATTCTTACTTTCAAATTTGATGGTGACAAAATTGCTATGTACCCTGATATTTACCCAGGACTTGAAAAGAAAGCAAGAATTATTGGTGATACACTTAAAAATGTATTAAAAGGCGCATATTTCCACGCTTGGATTGACTTTTTAGTGCCGAGGATTAAGAAGATTCTTTTTCCGAAGCACACTGGTCGCTGTCGGTAAAATAATTCAGAATTATCGAAACTGCTATTTCAAAACACTCAAAAAAATGTGGCTTTAAAGAAAGTTACAGACAACATTATGCAGATGTAAAACTCAAATTTATATCTTTATAATTTTTTACACCCTACAGAAAATTTTTAAAATTATCTGTAGGGTGTAATTCTATATCCTAATTCAAACTTTCATTTAACTTTTTTGTACATTTTCTTGTTACTACAAAAACAATCGCCCAGATAATTAAGTAACCTAATACAAAACAAATTGTAAAAATCATTATTGGTTTAAGCGATGATTGAAGCCATCCATTGAAAAAATAAAGAAGAATATAATCGAGGTAAAGTACTGCACCGTGAATAAGAGCAGAAGTAAATGTTGAAATTTTATCAATAGTATAAATAACAGTAATTCCTGCGGCAATAAATGCTAAAAGAGTTGATGAAAATATTCCTGTTACAACCTCACATACTGTAAAAT